>CAYHZX010000001.1:0-22190 GCA_964361355.1 uncultured Candidatus Saccharibacteria bacterium
CTTGGCAGAATCGGCTCGCGGGTGGCGCATCACGCAGTAAAAGGATTTGACGCAAAAATAATGTACCACGATATTAAGCGAAACGAAGATTTTGAAAAAGAATTTCAAGCAATTTATAAAGAAAAGCTAGAAGATTTATTAAGCGAGGCCGATTTTGTTTCTATTCATGTGCCATTGCTTGAGAGCACGAGGCATTTGATAGACGCGGAACGGTTGCGATTGATGAAGCCGACCGCCTATCTTATCAATACCTCACGTGGACCAGTGATTGACGAAGCGGCACTCGTTGAAGCGCTTAAAAATGGTACTATCCGCGGCGCCGCACTTGATGTCTACGAAAACGAACCCATGCTCGCTTCGGGCTTCACAGAGCTTGATAATGTTATTTTGACTCCCCACATCGCTTCGGCAACCGAGGAAACACGCCAAGCAATGTCAGAGTTTGCGGCAAAGAATATCATTGAGGCGTTGGAAGGAAGGGAACCGCCGAATCTTTTATCCAACACGTAGTGTTGGATATTACGGTTCACTTAATCTCAATTTGTAAATCCGCTTTTCGCGTATCGGTAAGCGGCCAGTAGGAGGTTATTTTGAATGATTCATCCGCGGTAAACTCTACGCGTGTTGATTCTCCGGGTTTTACGATCGCTGTTTTGAATTTTGAAGAGCGAAAATCAAGTCCGCCGTAATAAACATTTTCTTTGCGCGTTACAAACGTAATACTCACTTTTGCCCCTTTTGAAATGGTAAGCGAATTTTGCGGGTAGAATCCATTGTCATCAGCTTCGATTTTGAGCGTTACCGGTTCGATAGTCCCGCCTTGACTCGTATCAGATGAGATAGAAGGAGTTAATTCTTTCACCTCGGCTTCCGATGGTTTTATTATCGGTTCCGCCGCTTGAGGAACCGCGACCGGAGCGGCTGCGGGAGTTTCGTGCCTGCACTCGGCAAGTTCCTTTTTAAGTATTCCATATTTTCTTTCAAAGTCCTCTTTGCCGACGCCGCCTTTTTCAAGAAGCGCTTTTAACTCAGCTATATTTTTATCGATAAAATCGCAACGCGATTCGCGTCGCTCAATTTTTTGAACATTGGAACGCGAGGATTCGGATGCCGGCTCCTTAGCCGTAGGCGCTTCTTTTCTGGAAAGTTCCCGCAGGATGCGCTCAAGCAGCCGTTCAAAGCTCTTCGCTTGTTCATAATGCCGCTTAGTTTCGCGCGTAGCGCCTTTCTCCAGCGATGTTATGGCGAGGCGAAGATGGAATCTCGCCTGTTCAAGCGCCTCTTTGGCTTTCGGGCGCAATTCGTCGCTCAATGATTCCAGTCGTTTTCCCCAGCCGTTGAGGCGCTCTTCAAGTTCTTTGGTATCTTCTTTTAGGTCTTCGTCTTCCGGTTCCTCTACTTCCTCAAGCATTCGCAATGCATCTCGCGCCAAAACCTCTGCCGATCGCGCCAGTCCAAATGCTTCCCCATATTTTTTATTTTCCAGTGCTGCTTGCGCTTCTTTAAGATGAACCCGCGCATTTTCGGCAAGATGCTTTACTGATGAGGGAGGAGAGGATATTTCTTTCAGTTTTATCTCAAGCTTTTCTATGCGTTCTACCGCATGGCGAATTGCTTCCGCGGCACGCTCTGCAAGTTCTTCTCGCCCCTCAAGTGTTTTTTCAATAATTTTTTCTGCCTCCTCAAGCGCTTTTCGTACGCGCGTTCCCGCTTGCTCGCGGATTTCCTCAATAATTACCAGCCGTCTCGCTTTATCCCCGGGGAGTTCTTCCAAGGTTTTCTTGATGAGGTTGGGAGCTTCACTTTTATGTTTTTCCTCGAATGCCTCGAAGTCTTCTTGAAGGCGTTTGGTAAAGTCACTGCGAATTTCGGTAAGCTTTTCTTTTAGTTCCTTCGGGGCTTTCTCGTGGATGCGGTCAAGAATTTCAAGAGAGCGGACATGTTTGAATTCACTTCCTTTTGTCTCGGTGAGCGCCTTTTCAAGTTTTTTTGCAAATTTTTCCGGATCGTCCCTTTTAGCGCCTTCGGCAACGCTCTTTTCTATTTCTCCTTTAATAGTTTCGAATTTCTCCTCGAATATTTTTTTGTCCTCAAATTTTTCTTTAAGTTCCGCAAAGAGCTTCTCGTGCTTCACGGCGCGGTCGACAAATTTCTCAAGAAGCTTATCAACATTTGGATTTTGTGAAGTTTCTTTAAGGCGCTGGAATTGAGTTTGTAATCGTTCCTGCGAGGCGCGATAGTTTTCGATTGCGCGCTCAATCGCCTCCGTTTTTTCCGGCTCTTTTTCAACAAGTTTTTTTGTTTCCGCGATTTTTTCGTCAGTAAACCGTAGCTCGAGTTCCACTTTTTTTATCGGATCGAAGGTGAAAAATCTTTTTACGCCGCGCGTGAAGTTTTTAAAGAAATAGAGACGACTCGAAGGGAGGAATGTTGGTTCCTCAACATTAAGGTCGGCAAAGGAAACTGTTTCCTCCGCAAGAATCGTTTCTGTGTTTGCAAGAATATCCTGTGCTTTCGCGCCGTGAATAGCGCCGAATAATATCAAGATGCTTCCAAAAATGATTGTTGGTTTCATGTTTATAATATTTAATCTATCCATTTTTTAATAATGGCAAAAAATTGTTCACGTGTCAACGCGCCCACATCCCCTTTGCCGCGCTCGCGCACGCTTACGGTTTTTTCTTTTGCTTCGCGCTCGCCTACCACCAAAAGATAAGGAATTTTTTGCAATTCCGCCTCGCGAATTTTTTTGTTTAAGCTCTCATTGCGATCGTCAAGTAATGCGCGCACGCCTTCTTTTTTTAATTTCTCGGTTACTTCTTTCGCATAGGATTCCGTGTGTTCATTCATGGAAAGGACCGCGACTTGCGTGGGTGAGAGCCAGAAGGGCAGAGCGCCGTTGAAATGCTCAAGCAAAATGCCGATGAACCGTTCAAACGATCCGAAAATAGCGCGATGGATTACCCATGGCATCTGTTTTTCCCCTTGCTCATCAATATAGAAAATATTAAATTGTTTGGGGAGCATGACTAAGTCAAGCTGGGCCGTGCCAAGCTGCCAGTCTCTGCCTTGGGAATCCTCTATATGCACTTCTATTTTTGGGCCGTAAAACGCCCCCTCACCTTTGTCAATGGTATAGCGAATCCCCGTGTTCGTAAGAGCATTCGCAAGCGCTTTTTCCGCGAGATCCCAATCTTGTTTCGTGCCGAGCGCGTCGTTTGGTTTGGTGGCAAGCACATAGCGATGCTTAAATCCGAATACGCTATAGAAATTCTCAATAATGCTGATTACCTGTTCTATTTCTTTTTCTATTTTATCGGGCAGCACATAAATATGCGCGTCATCCATGGTGAGTTGGCGAACACGGAAAAGGCCGCCCAAGGTGCCGGAGAGTTCGTTACGGTGCAGGCGCCCGATTTCGGCAAGCCGCAAAGGAAGATCTTTGTAACTTCGTATCGCGGCGTTATACATCAACGTGGACTCTGGGCAGTTCATCGGCTTGATCGCGAGCTCTTCGCGTTCATCGCGCGGATTTTTAAACCAAAACATATTGTCGCGATAGTGCTCCCAATGGCCGGATTTTTCAAAGAGTTCTTTTTTAACAAGAATCGGCGTGGAAATCTCTTGATAGCCATTCTCGTCATTTATTTTGCGCGCGTAACGCTCAAGCTCGCGGAAAATAATCATTCCTTTGTGATGCCAAAAGGGTGCGCCCGGTGCCACCTCGTGGAACGAAAATAAATCCAATTGCTGCCCCAATGCCCGATGGTCAGTTTTTTGTTCTTTTTTCATGTCGTCATGCTATCTTATTTTTTTTATTCTTTCAACGGTTCCACGGTGTTGCAGATGATCGAAAGCGAGCCGTTGCGGTGGGAGACGCGGCCTTTTATGAGCACGCAGCGGTCGGGTTGAAGGAGTGGGGCGAACCGCTCAAGTGTCGCAGGGAAGACGACCCCCTCAATCTCGCCGGATTCATCAGCGAGTTTAATAAACATCATGGGATCGCCTTTTTTGGTGAAAATCTTTTTTGTTTCAGCAAGAAGGCCGGCGATTATCGTCGAGGCACCCTCCGGGATTGTTTTTACCATTTCAATTTTTTTGGCCAGATTTTTTGTAAAATGTTGGAAGCGTTCAAGCGGATGGCCGGAGACATAGAGGCCCAGAAGCTCTTTTTCCCAGCGCAGGCGATCTTCCAATGAAGTGGGAGTGGCGAGAGCAAGCGTTAAAGCAGGTAGAGAAACATTGTTGTTATGAGGACCGCCAAAGAGCGAAATTTGATTACTTTGCGAGAGCCGCGTTTGGCTGCGATGATATTCCAACAATTTTTCTATGTTGGCGAGCATGGCGTTACGCTCGCCTAGACGATCAAGAGCGCCGGCTTTGATAAGCGCCTCCATTGATTTTTTGTTGAGATCTTTAAGAGGGAGGCGTTCAAAAAAGGAAGTGAGCGAGGCAAAGGGGCCGTGAGCGTGCCGTTCGCAAGCGAGCGCTTCCACGAGATTATGCCCCACATTTTTGATGGCGGCAAGTCCAAAACGTATGGTGGTGTCGGAGGTTACGGTAAAGCCGGCGTCGGAATCGTTGACATCGGGGGCTAACACCGCAAGCCCTTCCCGCTTTGCTTCAGCAATAAGAAAACTCATGCGCTCTACGTTTTTTGCCTCCGCGTTGAGAAGAGAGGCAAAAAATTCTATGGGGTAGTGTGTTTTAAGCCACGCGGTTTGGTACGCGACAAGGGCATAGGCGGCGGCATGACTTCTGTTGAATCCGTAACGGGCGAATGGCGGGAAAAGTTCCCAGATTTGGTTCGCAACACGTTGATCAATGCCGTTTGCCCGCATGCCGGCAATAAGTTTTTCTTGCTGTTCGGCGAGAAGTGATTTTATCTTTTCCCCGATCGCTTTACGAAGTATGTCTGCTTCCGCGAGCGTGAAGCCGGCGAGATCGCGGGCTATGTGCATCATCTGTTCTTGATAGATGCCAATGCCGTATGTTTTTTCAAGAATAGGCGCAAGCTTTGGATGAAGATAGGTAATTTTTTCTTCCCCATGCTTTCGTTTGATATAGGAAGGAATAAGCTCCATAGGCCCCGGGCGGTAGAGTGCGACCATCGCGATAAGGTCTTCAAGATGCGTCGGTTTTATTTCTTTTAAGTAGCGCGTCATGCCCATGGATTCAAACTGGAAAATCCCCGCGGTACGGCCATTGGCGAGAAGGGTGAAAGGTGCTGGATCGTTAAGAGGGATAGTGGCGATGTCAACGGATTCACCGTGGCGTTTTGCCACGCGTTTTATCGTCTCTTCAATAATAGTGAGATTGGCAAGCCCAAGAAAATCAATTTTAAGAAGCCCCAAATCTTTAATGGCATGCATTTCGTATTGGGTAACCAATGACGTTTTTTCTTTTCCGCCGCTAGAAGTAGCAAGTTGAAGCGGCACTAACGTGGCAAGCGGATCTTTGGTAATGACCACTCCGCAGGCATGCGTGGAGGCATGGCGCGCCACCCCTTCCAAGCGGCACGCGGCATCAATGATTTTTCGGGTGTCGGGGTTTGTTCGGTAGGCCTCCTTAAGCTCTTTTATTTCCTTAAGCGCGCGCGAAAGAGAGAATCCAGGCGGGATCATTTTCGCTGTCTCATCGCAGAATTGATACGTTATGCCTAACGCGCGTCCGGCATCGCGCACGGCCGCGCGCGCGGCCATCGTGCCAAAGGTGATAATTTGCGCCACATGATCGCGGCCGTATTTTTGCGTGGCGTACGCGAGCACTTCATCTTTGCGCGTGTCGGCAAAATCAAGGTCAATATCGGGCGGGCTCACCCGCGCGGGGTTCATGAATCGTTCA
Source organism: uncultured Candidatus Saccharibacteria bacterium (assembly GCA_964361355.1). Classification (GTDB taxonomy): domain Bacteria; phylum Patescibacteriota; class Minisyncoccia; order Ryanbacterales; family CAYHZD01; genus CAYHZD01. The sequence goes on from CAYHZX010000001.1 coordinate 5,845, forward strand.
AAAAGAAGTTGATAGGAAAGCGGATCAATGGCGGTGATGTTTAATGCGTAAGATACAAGCGACCCCGCGGCGGATCCTCGACCGGGCCCCACCGCGATCCCTTGCTGTTTTGCCCAATTGACAAGATCTTGCACAATAAGGAAATAAGCGGCAAAACCCGTTTTGCCGATGACATCAAGCTCATAGGCAAGGCGCTCCGCTACTTCGTAAGAAAAAGGATTGCCGTAGCGCTTAAGAGCGCCTTGATAGGCAAGCGTTTTTAAATACGATTCCGCTGTCTCTCCATCAGGCAAGGGAAAATGCGGCAGCTGAAGTACGCCGAGCGAGAGATTATAGTTGACGCGTTCGGCAATATGTTTTGTATTAAGCAGGGCTTCGCGATTGTGTGCGAAAAGATTTGCCATGATCGCTCCGGAACGGAGCGAAAAATCATCATCTTTCATGGTGAGCCGGTCTTCATCGTCAAGGCGTGTGTTTGTTTGGATTGCCAAGAGTACGTCTTGTGCTTCAGCATCTTCTGATTTTACATAGTGGGCGTCTTGCGTGGCGACGGTGGGCGTGCCTGTTTTTTGCGCTAAGCCGGCAAGCATCGTTTGCAGGCGATCATGATTGGCAATACCGGCATGCGAAGAGAGTTCTATAAAAAAGTTATTTTTGCCAAATATATCCCGATGGAGTGCGACCAATTGTTCCGCGCGGGTTTCATCGCCCGTAAGCAAGGCACGCGGAATCTCACCGGACATGCAGCCGGAGAGCGCTACTAATCCTTTCGCGTGCGCGCGGAGTGTTTCATGGTCAAGCCGCGGTTTATAATAAAATCCTTCCAGATGCGCTTTGGTGGTGAGGGTTACAAGATTTCGATACCCTTCATCATTTTCGGCAAGGAGGGTGAGATGATAGCGCTTTTCATCAACACCGGGCCGGCGGTCGCGCATCCGCTCAAAAGCGATATACGCCTCCATGCCAATAATGGGCTTAATACCCGCTTTCCGCGCTTTTTGGTAAAATTCAATCGCGCCATACATGTTGCCATGATCAGTTAAGGCAATAGCCGGCATTTCAAGCCGTGCTACTTCCGCCACTAGTTCATTAATTTTAATAAGCCCGTCAAGCAGGGAATAATGAGAGTGGGTGTGGAGATGCACAAAGTCTTTCATGAAGTCAGTATAAATGTTTATAATAAATTTATGCAAAAACAGCAATGGATTATCGGCATAGACGAAGTAGGGCGGGGACCGTTGGCGGGACCATTGACTGTTGCGGCCGTTGCCGCAATGATAAATCACAAATCGCAAACGACCCGCTTCGCCAAAGTTTCAGCGAGGCGAGCACATAACAAACAATTCCCAAAATTAAAAATATTAAAAAATATAAAAGATTCAAAAAAGTTAAGTCCTATAAAACGCGAGGAGTGGAATGAAAAAATTCGTGGAAAGTTTATGTACGCGATCGCCTCGGTGGGGCCGGCGACGATTGATCGGATTGGCATCAGCCGCGCGGCACGGCTTGCCGTTTCCCGTTGTCTTAAAAAGCTTGCCGCTTTTTCCTTGCCGTCCGCCACCCATGCATTTGTTATTCTTGACGGCGGTCTTTATGCGCCGAGAATGTACGCGAACCAAGAAACCATTATCAAAGGCGATGAGCGCCATCCGTTTATCGCCGCCGCCTCTATTGTGGCAAAAGTTCATCGCGATGCTTGCATGAGGCGATTACACAAAAAGTTTTCCCTCTACGGATTTAACCGACATAAAGGGTACGGCACCGCGTTCCATCGTGAGGCACTCAAGACCCACGGACTTTCCTCTGTACATCGGCGCTCTTTTTGTGATAATATAAAAATATGGTAGTACGCATGCGCCATACGCGCTCTCATACGCGCAACCGCCGCTCCCATCACGCGCTTAAAGCGTCTTCTTTCAGCGTGTGTGTTAAATGTGGGGCCGCCACACGTCCGCACACGGTGTGTGAAAATTGCGGGGTCTATCGTGGTCGCGTGGTGGTTGACGTGTTGGCGAAATTAGATAAAAAAGAGCGCAAACAAAAAGAAAAAGAACTTTCAAAAAAATAATTTTTATTTTATTTATGTCGATGCGTCATCTGGCCCGTTCCCTCGCCTTTCAGGTGCTTTATGAGTGGGATTTTTGGGATGACAAGAGGAACGATGTTGCCGCAATTCTTGATCGCGATTGTTCCGAATTTGCGCCGGGCCTTGAAAATAAAACATTTGTTAAACGCCTTCTTGAGGGTATTGTCGCAAAACAGCCGCAACTTGATCGGTTAATTGAAAAAGCGGCCCCCGAATGGCCGATTGATCAAATCGCGGTGGTGGATCGCAACGTGCTGCGCATCGGTCTTTATGAATTGCTTTTTTCTGACTACAAAGAAACGCCGTCCAAGGTCGCGATTAACGAAGCCATTGAGTTGGCAAAAACATTTGGCGGAGATAATTCCGGAAAATTCGTCAACGGCGTTTTAGGAACTATTTATCGGGAATTGGGCGAGCCGGGCAAAGAAGATGCCGCGAGAAAACAATTGACCCCCGAAGAGATTAAAAAGCTTCCGCAGGAGCCATGCGCGGGCGCGGTAGTGTGGCGGAAAGAAAAAAACGATTATTATGTGGCACTCGTGCATGATGTGTTCGGCCGATGGACTCTCCCGAAAGGGCATTTAGAAGGGGGAGAAACCGCGAAAGAGGGTGCCGCGCGAGAAGTGGAAGAAGAAATCGGGATTCATCATTTGAATATTGCGGAAAAAGTCGGAGAAATTGAATATGTGGCGCGTGATCCGGAAACCGGACCGGTGCGCCGCGCGGTGATCTATTTTTTGGCTCATACCGACGAAAAAGAACTTAAATTAAAAATTACGGGCGGCCTTGACGATGTGCGGTGGTTTTCCGCAAATGAATTACAAGATATTACTACCTACGACGATATTAAACAAATTTTACAAAATGCAAAAAAAACATTGGGAATTGTCTGACGTTGAAAAACACCTTGGCGTTTTTTTTCACAATAAAGAATTGCTGCGGGAGGCGCTCACGCATCGTTCGTATATAAATGAAGATCCTTCCTGGCCGGTGGGGCACAACGAGCGGTTTGAATTTTTGGGGGATGCGGTATTAGAGCTTGTCGTAACCGAATTTCTTTTCGGAAAATTTTCGGCGAGCGCTGAGGGGGAGCTCACCAGTTTACGAGCCGCAATGGTCAATACGGATATGCTCTCGCGGCGCGCTTTCGAGATTGGTTTAAACGAAGCCCTCCTTCTCTCGCGCGGGGAAGCAAAAGACACCGGCCGCGCGCGGCAGTATCTTTTAGCAAATGTGTTCGAAGCGCTTGTGGGGGCGCTTTATCTCGACCAAGGATATGAAGCCGCAAAACGATTTCTTGAGCAGGTACTTTTCCCCCAGCTCGACGATGTGCTCAAAAATCGTCTTTGGAAAGACGCGAAAAGCGCGTTCCAAGAAGAAGCGCAGGAGCGCGCGAGTATTACGCCCGGTTATCGGGTATTGCGCGAATGGGGGCCGGATCACGCCAGGCATTTCGCAATCGGCGTTTTTTTGGGAGAAGAAAAAATAGCCGAAGGCGAAGGCGATTCAAAACAAGAAGCCGAAACTCAAGCGGCCGCCGCAGGGCTTAAAGCAAAAGGCTGGGGGATTTGAACAAGGGAAAGAAATAAGGTATGATTGGCGTATGGACCACTTTCCTTCGCGGCGGGATTATGGATTAGCATTTTTTGGGGGCGCGCTTATTGTTCTTTTTTTGTCGGTGGTAGTAAAAAATGCCGCGGTACCGCTTTTTTTACCGGCGTGGTTTTGGGCGTTGGCGATTCCGGCGGGTGCGTTATGCGGTGTTTGGTTCGGGGGTTTTCTTGCCGCGCGCGTGAGGCCGGTGTTTGCCCAATTTGCCAAATTTGCGGTTGCCGGTCTTCTTAATTATTCGGTTGATTTGGGTATTTTAAATAGTTTGATTTTGGTTACGGGCAATACGTCTGATTTCGCTCTTGTCGGTTTTCGCGTCGTGAGTGCTGCTATGGCGGTTTCCAATAGTTTTGGCTGGAATCGCTGGTGGACGTTTGCCAAGCCACAAGAGGATCGCGGGAGTATTGCTTCAGAATATATAAAATTTATTATGGCGAGCGCTCTTGGTATTGCGGTCAATTTCGGCATCTATTATATCGTTGTCATTTTAATTGGTCCTTTGGGCGGTTTGAGTATTGAGCGCTGGGTAAATGTGGGAGCGGTGGCAGGCAGTTTGGTGGGCTTTATGTTTAATTTTTTAAGCTACAAAAAATTTGTGTTTAAGGCCTGACATGGTATGTCGCATTTAGTGCTCTATAGAAAATATCGCCCCCGATTATTTCAGGAGGTGGTCGGTCAGCCGCATGTAGTGACGGTTTTGCAAAACGCGCTTCGCGCGCGCCGCGTGGCACACGCGTATTTGTTTTCCGGGCTTCGCGGCACGGGCAAAACAACGTTGGCGCGCTTATTCGCCAAAGCGGTGAACTGTCAGTTATTGAGCAAGCAGTTACATAAAGAGCCGCTTGCGGTGAGCGCAGTCGAACCGTGCAATCACTGCGCTGTCTGTAACGATTTTAATGAGGGATGCGCGCCCGATTTTATTGAAATGGACGCGGCTTCCACGCGCGGCATTGATGATATCCGCGAGTTAAAAGATGGCGTGTATATAGCACCCCTTAAAGCAGAAAAGAAAGTGTATTTGATTGACGAAGTGCATATGCTCACGAAAGAAGCATTCAACGCATTGTTAAAAACATTGGAAGAGCCGCCGGATCACGCGCTTTTTTTACTTGCCACCACCGAGCCGGAAAAAGTGCCGGCCACCATTCTCTCGCGCGTAACCCATTTTGTTCTGCGGCGTGTAGCCCCCGAGGTTATTCAAGATCGTCTTGAAGCGCTTGCCAAACACGAAAAAATTTCGCTGGCGCCGGAGGCGGCGCGTGTAGTAGTGCTTCTGGCAGAAGGATCCTTGCGCGATGCCGAAACTATGCTGGGCACGCTTCTGGATGCCTTTCCCGAAGGCGTGGGAGAGAGTGAGGCGCGGTTGGTGTTTGGCCTTCCCCGCGCGGAGCTTACCCGCAACTTGCGCCACGCGTTGCTCGCGCGCGATCGTGCCAGGGCGTTTGCGATCGTCAATGACAGTCTTGTTGAGGGCGCTGATCCGCGCATAATGGCGCGTATGGTGGTAGAAGATTTGCGCTGGGCTTGGAAAGCGCAGAACTTTACGAACATCGCGGGATTAGATATTATGCAAAAACTCGCGCACGCCTATCCTTCGCGCGCCGAAGCCATCGCCCCCGAACTCCCGCTTGAGGTGGCGATTATTGAATTGACGGAGGAAAAAGATAGCGATTGATCCTTTACAAGATCGAACCACGGTAGTAGAATAAAAATGATAGTATCGTGGTTTATGGTCACAAAATTTAAAGAAAGAGAAAAAGCTATTTCATTGCGCAAGCGGGGTCTTTCTTATTCCGAAATTTTACAGCAAGTACCAGTAGCAAAATCAAGCCTTTCGTTATGGTTGCATTCAGTCGGTTTATCAAAGAGACAGAAACAAAGACTTACAGAAAAGAAATTAGCTTCAATGCGACGAGGGTGGATAAAATTACATGTTATGCGTTTGAAGCGTTGGGAGCGAATAAAAAAAGAAGCGAGGCAGGAAGTAAAAGATTTGTTTCGAAAAGAAAGATGGATTATCGGAGTCATGCTTTATTGGGCGGAAGGAGCAAAAGAAAAAGAATACAGCGGGGGTTCAACAGATATTAAATTTTCGAACAGTGATCCTAGAATGATAAAGATATTTCGAAGCTGGTTAGATGAGTTTTTTAAAATATCAAAAGAGAAAATGCATTATGAATTATATATTCACGAAAAAGCGGATTTGAAAACAGCTAAACGATTTTGGTCGAATGCTTTAAATGTTCCAATGGAGCAATTTCGAATATATTTCAAGCAACATAACCCGAAACCGCATCGGAGGAATATCGGCAACAATTATCACGGTCTTGTGCGTCTTTATGTTTCTGGTAGTGTTGATATAGTTCGCAAGATTAGCGGTTGGATAGAAGGAATAAATGATCATTTTTTATATTCCGGGGTCGTCTAATGGTAGGACACCAGGTTTTGGACCTGGGTATCGGGGTCCGAATCCCTGCCCCGGAGCCAATTTGTAAAGTTTGGTTTCCCGCCCGAGGGAAAATTATCAGACATCAGCGTCGGGATTTTCGCGGGAAAAAGTTCGGATTTCATTCAGGAGACGCAGCTGCGGTTGGGAGGGTCGGGTCGTCCCTCGGCCGTAGCCCAAAGGCTACAGCCTACGTTGGAGGCGAGTATCTAGGTTCGAATCCTAGTCCCGCAGCAGGGTCACGGAGTAAATACTGGTGGGGTTTTTTATTCCAATAGCGATAGGGCGGTGACTTTCAACCTTTGAGTGCTATACTGACAATGTGCTTGTGGGGCGTCAGCCCTATTCGGCTAATTCATAAGCCGAAGGCAAGCATAACAAAAACACCGCTTCGATAGCGGTATTTTTGTTTTCAATCTTCATCTGGCTTACCCTTCATGGTGGTGAAAAATTTTGTATCGCGGTATTTATTCGTAGTCCATGCGGGTACAATGCTCCAAAAATGCATAGCCCCGTTATCACCTATTTTTCTGATGATGACTTTTATCTTCCTGCCTTCAATAATAGCAATAATGCCCCAGTACCGTACTGGCTTGCTTTGTTGGACACGTTTCTTATGGCTTTGGGCATCAAACTCCTTTATGGTCTCTTCAAATTCTTGGTAGGTCGTGGAAAGGCCGACGAGTTTTACGGCGATGGGAAGGAGCTTGAATCGCAGGACTTGTGAGGGTCTTTCCCGCTCGGAGCGGGATCCCTTGAAAACAATATGATTGAATCCTTCGGCGGTAAAGTAAATCTGTTGATTGAGCGCAGGAGACATGATGCGACCGATGCCGTTATAGAACTTTTGAGCGTCCTCCCGTAGTTTGTGATAATTGGATAAATCTTCCATAGCCGAGAGTATAGCAGAATAGAAAGAAATGATTCAACACGCGAATGTATAGGAAAAAGCCGATTTTCCTTGCAAGAGAAGGGTTCTAACATTGTCCACGATGTCAGCATTGACAAGTTTTTTGTTTTCTGATATACTTGAAAGATAATTGTATCTCTTCGGTTTTTTGTTAGCGCATATGCTTTATCTAAAAACTCTCGAGGGATCCTTTTAGATTTAGGTAAAGATATGTATAACAACTATCCTCGTCAGAGGAGATTTAGAAAATCTTTCTCGCGTCAAAGCAGCGGACGAAACAGCCGGCGTTTTAACGCTATCAATCCCGCGCTTTTTGTGAACAAAGCCGCGGTTATTGGAATAGCGGAGCGTTTTAAGCCGGAACATTCGTTTCAAGATTTTGCCATTGAAGAACAACTCAAGCGTGCGATTAGCGCTAAGGGCTATCATGAGCCGACTCCCATTCAGGATCGGATTATTCCCTTAGCGCTTCAGGGCGCGGATGTGTTGGGTATCGCGGATACCGGCACGGGGAAAACCGCCGCGTTTCTTATTCCTCTTATCAATAAAATTCTTCACAATCGAAGAGAGCGCGTTTTAGTCCTCGCACCCACGCGCGAATTAGCGCTACAAATAGAAGAGGAGCTTAAAGGTTTCGCCAGAGGGATGGGCATTTTTTCCGTTTGCACGGTGGGGGGAGCTTCCATTGGCCGGCAGATCAACGCTCTTGGGCGGTCGCATAATTTTATCATTGCAACCCCCGGACGTTTAAGAGACCTTATCAATCGCGGGAAAATTCAGCTTGCGCGTTTCGGCACCGTCGTTCTTGATGAGGCGGATCGAATGCTTGATATGGGCTTTATCGACGATATGCGTTTTGTGATGGCGGCAATGCCCGCAAAGCGCCACACACTCTTTTTTTGTGCCACCATTTCGCGGGATATTGAAAAACTCATAGGAGAATTTCTTAGCAATCCCGCAAGAATATCGGTGAAGACAAGAGACACCTGCGAAAACGTGGATCAGGATGTGGTGAGAATAACGCGGGGAGGAGACAAGCTCGCCGCACTCTACGATCTTTTGGGTAATAAGGAATTAAGCAAAGTTCTCATTTTTGGCAGAACGAAGCACGGAGTTGAAAAACTTTCAAAAATCCTCGTGGGGCGCGGTTTTAAGGCCGAGTCAATCCACGGCAACAAAAGCCAATCAACGCGCCAGCGCGCGTTGGCTCTTTTTAAGGGAAATGTTGCGCGGATACTGGTGGCGACCGATGTTGCCGCCCGAGGCCTCGATATTCCCAACGTGAGCCATGTCATCAATTACGACGTGCCAGCCACGTATGAGGATTACATCCACCGCATTGGAAGAACCGGGCGCAATGGAAAGCAGGGAAAGGCGCTTACGTTTATAGAATAAATGCCGCAAACATGGAGATACGAAACATTGCCATTATTGCGCATATTGACCATGGGAAAACCACGATTACCGATGCACTCTTGCGGCAAGCCGGAGTCGCAAAAGAAGGCGTTTCTATGGATTCCGCGACACTCGAACAAGAGCGCGGGATTACCATTTATTCAAAAAATGCCGCCTTATGGTATAAGGGAACAAAAATAAATATTGTCGATACCCCGGGCCATGCCGATTTCGGTTCTGAAGTGGAGCGTGTGCTTCGTTCAATCGATTCCGTTCTTTTGGTGGTAGACGCGCAAGAAGGGCCGATGCCGCAGACTCGTTTTGTGCTCAAGAAATCTCTGGAGTTGGGGTTAAAGCCCATCGTGATCATCAATAAAATAGATAAACCGGCGGCGGATCCCGCGGGCACGGAAGAAAAGGTGCTCGAGCTTTTCCTCGAGCTTGGCGCGGATGAGGCGCAGGCGGACTTTCCCGTTGTCTATGCCATTGGCAGACAAGGCATCGCTAAAAAAAATCTCAGCGATGATTCGAAGGATCTTACGGCCCTCCTCGAAACTATTCTCGCGTATGTGCCGCCAGCGCCCAATATGGCGCATGCCCCGCTTCGTCTCCAGCCGTTTAATTTGGGCTATGATAATTTTCTGGGCCGGCTTGCGGTAGCGCGCGTGCATGAAGGCGTTGTTTTTTCCCATCAGAATGTATTTATAAAAAAGCCCGTCTCGCCCGGTGCGAGTCAGGGCGGGTCTGATGGTGAAACCCGCTCGGGGAAAATAGAAAAACTTTTTACCTTTCAAGGGCTTGAGAAAATTGAAACAGATCGCGCGGAGGCCGGAGATATCGTTATGATCTCGGGGCTTGCCGATATTGATATCGGGGAGACCGTAACTTCGGACGAACATGCGAAACCTCTTGCGGCCATTGCGGTAGATGACCCGACGATTGCGCTTAATTTTCTGGTCAATAATTCTCCTTTCGGGGGAAGAGAAGGAAAATATGTGACATCGCGCCAATTGCGTGAGCGTCTCGCCCGCGAGCTCGAGATCAACGTGGGGCTTCATGTTGATTTTTCTTCCGCGGATACATTTCGCGTTTTTGGCAGAGGCGAGCTGCATATCGCGATACTTCTTGAAACGATGCGTAGAGAAGGGCATGAGGTGCAGGTTTCCCAACCGCAGGTCATCATGCGCGAAGAAAAAGGAGTGAAGCTCGAGCCGTTTGAGGAGGCAGTGGTAGACACGCCGGAAGAGTTTCAGGGAGCCGTTATCGGGCGTTTAGGAAAGCGCGGTTTTGTGCTGCAGAATATGCATAGCGAGGCCAAGGGTGCGGTCATGCGCCTTACTTTTGAGGGGCCGACGCGCGGGCTTCTCGGGTTTAGGAATCAATTTATTATTGATACGAAAGGAGAAGGAATTCTCTCATCGCGTTTTATTGGTTTTCGTCCCTACGCGGGCGAGATAGAAAAGCGTACCACGGGTTCCATGATATCCATGGCAAAGGGGAAAGCGCTTGCCTACGCGCTTTCAAATTTGCAGGAACGCGGCACGCTTTATATCGGTCCGGGGGTGGAGGTTTATGAAGGGCAAGTGATCGGTGCGACCGCGAAAGGAGAAGAGATGGAGGTTAACCCGACAAAAGGAAAACAGCTTAGCAATATGCGTGCCTCCGGATCGGACGAAGCGATTCATTTAGCGCCCTTTTTTGAAGTAACCATTGAGCGCGGGCTTGAGATCGTAGCTCCTGATGAATATCTTGAAATTACGCCGGCATCAGTTCGTTTGCGCAAACAGCATTTGACGGGGATCGCGCGCAATCGCGCCAAGAGGTACTGATACGGTGAGTAGCAGGGCGGGGTAAAACTTGCTATATCATGTTGCATGAAAGAAGTATAATGACGTATAATAATTTAAGGTCGCATTATTTTATATAAAATTTACCTAGTATGATTTCAGGAGATATTTTTGCGTGGGGAGCGATTATTGTGGGGGCACTCATCGTGCTTACTAGAATGTTTCACTGGCCGCAATGGCTCCATTATCTGTGGGGCGTTATTGTGCTCGTATGGGGGGTGATGGCTTCGCTTTAATTCTCGGCGTCGGATTTCTTGTTTCCGTATGGTTGTTAGTTTATCTTGCGGTGAAGCGATCTTACGAGGTTCAACCTCGTAAATTCTCTTTTATCGTTGCGGCAGGATTGCTTATTTGGTTTAGCGCGGTAGCGGTATTGGGGAAAACCGGATTTTTCGCGCAAACGCCTTTGATTGCGCCGAATATTATTTTTGCGTTCTTTTTTCTTTTTATCGCGTTGCAACACCTCTATCATTTACCCGCGCTTCGCGCGATTGCTGACGCCATTCCCCCTCAATGGATTATCGCGGTTCATGTCTGGCGCATAGGAGGGGTTGGTTTTATCACGCTTTATTACGCAGGGATCCTCCCGGCAGAATTTGCGTTTCCTTCCGGTATTGGCGATGTGGCTGTCGGAATCGCAGCCCCCATTGTTGCCTATCTTTATTTCTTAAAAAAGTTATTTTCCCGCACGCTCGCCGTTGTATGGAATTATATCGGCGCCGCCGATCTTCTCCTTGCAATCTCACTTGGTATTCTTGCTTATCCGGAACCATTCCCGCCTTTGATTGATGGCCAGATTCTCTCGACCAGCGTGTCAACGGGCGCTTTTGCCTTATATCCTCTGGCACTTGTTCCGCTCTTCGCGATACCTCTCTCCCTCCTTTTGCACGCTTTTTCCTTGCGCATGTTAAAAAAATGAGAGACATGATATACTAAACACGGACGGCAAAGGTCGGATTAGCCATCAATGGGATTACATTTGATATAGTATGAAGGCTCTTCACATGATCGCGTTGATTCTTTTGGTTGTGGGAGGTTTAAACTGGCTTATGGTCGGACTTTTTATGTGGGATATCGGCGCCATCTTTGGCGGTCAGGACGCTTTGATCTCGCGGCTCGTATATATTCTGGTCGGTCTTTCCGCCATTTTGATTCTCGCCACGCATAAAAAAGATTGCCGCGGCTGTACCCCTTCTGGCGGCTCCATGTCCTCAATGTAAAGATATAGGGGAAAATAGTCTCGACATATCACTGTCGGGGCTATTTTTATTTTTAGAAAAAATGAGTATCATATAATTCTATGGCAAATGTTACTATATATACCACGCCTACATGCGTATATTGTAAGATGACGAAAGAATTTTTTAAGGAACATAATGTACCCTACATGGAAAAAGATGTAGCGGGCGACGCGGCAGCGCGCGAGGAGATGGTGCAAAAATCAGGACAAATGGGAGTGCCAGTCATTGATATTGATGGCGAGCTGGTGGTTGGCTTTGATAAAGAACGCCTCTTGGAACTGTTTAAGATTTGAAACCTTGAATTACGAAATTAATGGCTCAGGCATTGCATTTTGCTTTTTTTCTTTATCCCCGTTCAGTTTTTCGCTTCGCTTCGCTCGCGAAAAATCTTCACAGGGAGCCCTACAACAAAAAGAAAATGCAATGCCTGAGCCATTCTGCCATTTCGTAATTCAAGGTTAAATAGTTATTAATCGTTTTTCGGCTTCTTTGAAGATGTTGGCAAGCATCTTTTTTTCGGCGGGCTGAAATGGTTGCAATACCAGCTTCATGGCGTCTACGCGCTTCTTGCGTTGGATTCCGATGCGTACGCGCCAGAAGGCTTTTGTTTTGAGCGCGCGCGTGACGGACTCAACTCCTTTGTGTCCTGCGGATCGTTTATCAAATGAAATTTTAAATGCGCCAAAGAGAATATCGGCATCATCGTGGGCAGTGATTACGTCTTTTGGTTTCGCGCCAAGATTCTTAAAAATCGCGCCGGATTTATTCATCATCGTTTCCGGCAGAAGAAGCGTAACAGCCCCCAATTTTTCATGCTTGCCCCGCGAAGCCTTGCTCGCCCCGCGAAGCCTTGGCGAAGCGGGGGCGAAGTGGGGCTTGCCCTCCGTCACCAGCGCTTGCTCGCCTCGCCTCGCCCTGCCGTGGCGGGGCGAGGCGAGCCATTTTTTATTCTCTACGAAATCAGGCAGACCCCATTGTTTTTGTAAATACTCCACAAAAAGCCGCCCCGCATTGTGCCGTGTTGCTTCATAGTCTTTTCCGGGATTGCCTAAGCCAATGATATATTTCATTTTGTTATGATGACATGCCTTTTCTTTAGCCGCAACCGCAGATTCCTGTTGTGGGATCCCAAATGGCGTTGGGGAATGTACGACAAGTAAGGTTCAAACAACCAGCGGGAACATTGCATTTTACTGACTGCTCTTCGCAATCTTCAAAAAATTTACACCCTTTTGGCGTGCAGAACCATCCGCAATTGCAACACTCCGCCCAAAGGTTTGGTCCTGGTAGAGGATTGAATGGCGCATCATCTTTGTAGCAATCAGGGCTGGTGACCCATCCCGGGCTTGCTTGCGCGATATTGGCAAAAATGACCAACCTAAGCTTGGTAATATCCGTGTCCTTAGGAAGAAAAGAGACGGGGAGTAACCCCTGCCGTAGCAGATTTTTGTCATGCTCGATTACGGGGGGGAGAGTTTCTTTAAGCCCTTTTCGTAAGATTGTCGCATCGGAAGGAATAATCCATTTCTGTGTTTCAGCCACATCGAGCGTGAGCGCGAGAAATTGATAGATATTTTCTTCATCATCAAAATTTGTTGGTGGGCGTTGAGCGATATAGCCCTCGTTGATGTAAAGCGTCTCGATTTCTGCAAGTCCGCGGCGATAATCTTCCGGCCATATCCAATTGAAGATTTTTTGTTCGGTGAGAGGTTTTCCCGTAACCCCCCTCGCCCCCCTTAGACTAAGAGGGGAATTTTGTTGTTCTTCCCCCTTGCTGTAAGGGGGATTAGAGGGGGTTATGTTTAGCAACTCCTCAAATGGCTCTACCAAAGGCGCCACCATATCAAAAAAGCGGAAGGAACGCTGTTCTAACGAATTCTTATGAGGTTCGACCTCGTAAGATTGCGATCCCCGAACTATTTGCGTAGGTATTTCTTTATTTTCGGGCGTTTTTTGCCATGCAGACCATAATAACACGACTATAACCATAGTAAGAATGCCGATCAGGAGAAAAAAATAGCGCCATTGCTTGTTCACAAGAAAAGTATAGCGTATAATAAAATTAGAGGGAATGCGTATGCAACAATATTTACCCTCAAAAATTTTTATCGCAGTTACGGCGAGCGCGCTTTTTATCGTGGGCGGCGGGTATTTAGTGTTTTTTTATGAATCAGGAATCAAGAATCATGAATCACGGGAAGATAACAAGTTGAAAGCTGAAAGCAGAAAGCTGGAAGCTGCATCAGCGGCGCTTTTTGCAAATAAAGATACCGACGGCGATGGCCTGAAAGATTGGGAAGAGGTATTGTGGCACACCGACGCGCAGAATCCGGATACCGATGGCGATGGCACAAAAGATAATGATGAGATTTTAGCAAAAAGAGACCCCACGAAAGCGGGCTTGCCCGCCGAAGCCTCGGCGGAGGCGGGACCAAATGATAATAATGATAATATAGACGCTCTCGCAAAAATTGACGCCCCCGGCGCGTCAATTGAAAAAACAGATCCTCAAACGCTCACCGAACAGCTTGCCCGCGATTTCGGAGAAGCGTATGTGCGCCAAAAATTTGGTAAAGAGGCGGTTGATGGGGATTATCTTAGTAAACTTCTTTTTTCTGGCATTACCGATGGCTTGGCAAAAGGAGATGTCCCGCAGCCGCAGGAGTATTTTTCTCAGAAAGATTTTATTATTTCTTCGGACATTTCTTCCTCCGCAATCCGCGATTATCTTAACAAAATCGGACTTCTTTTCTCTCAAAACGCTTCTACTCCGCAAAAAAGCGAATTACGATTCGCTCTGGAAACAATTTTGGAGGGAAATCTTACGCAACTTAATCAATTGCTTGCCTATCGTGACGCATATCGCAATATCGCTGAAGGAATGAGAGATATATCTGTACCGGCAGTGATGGCGCAAGCTCATCAGGACATGGCGAATTCTTTTATAAAATTAGGATTTATAGCAGAACAAATGAGCAAATTTGAGGAAGACCCCATGGGAAGCTTTGCCGCGTTTAACGCATATCTTCTTGAGGCACAACGATCCATAGAGCCGCTTAAGGTAATTGTGCATGAAATAAAGGCGCGCGATCTTTTATTTGAGAATGAAGAAGGGGGATCGGTGTTTATTCGATATCTTACAAAGATTTAAATGAATTGGTTTAGATTTACCATTTTTGTTGGAGGCAGTGTTCTATTCTTCGGTCTTTTCGGTGCGCCTTCGCCTGTCAATGCTGTGGTGCCTGTCACTTGTCCAGCCCCTTGTGAAACATGGGATGTCGCTCTTTCAGGGAAGAAGCCGATAACGGGAAGCATATTAAGCGGGTTGACTGGAGTGCCACTCATAGACAATATGTTAGGGGGTGCTTTTAGCGATGAAGGATGGTTTAAAAATTCTTATAGGCCAAAGGAGGTCGGCGATTTAAAAGGACTCGTAACTGATCCCACAGGAACCATTGTGAGAGGGTTTTCCAGCATTCTCTCGTGGGATTCTATGGCATGGATACTTGCCCGCCAGGTTCTTCATAGTCTCACTCAAGAGATGGTAAGCTGGATTCGCACCGGCCAATTTGATGGCGGTCCGCTTTTTACGACTGATTTAGTGGGCACATTATTTAATGCGGCGGATAATGCCGCCGGGCATTTTTTGGCGCAGTATAGAAGCGAAGAATGGTATCAGCTGCTTTGTAGTCCATTTCGACCACAGATTTATCTAGCATTGGGGCGCGGTCGTGTCCCGTATATTGAACGCGCGCGCTGTACCGTCACCGATATTGTAAGCAATCTGGAAAATTTCTATACTGATTTTTCTAACGGTGGATGGGCGGCGTGGTTTTCCACGATTGAGCCGCAAAATAATCCTTACGGTCTTTATCTGACTTCACTTGAAGAAAAAGAGCGAAGAGAGCGGGAAGTGACATTTGATATTCGCCAGAATTTTTTGGCAGGGGCGGGATTTATAGGGCTTAAGAAATGCGCTCCCGGCGCGGAGCTTACTGAGCTTAATCCGCAAAATCCTACACCCGGCAAAAAGTTTTGTACAAAATATATCACTGTTACTCCAGGCAAAGTGGTGGAAGATCAGCTTATACAATCGTTAGGAAAGGATATCGAGAAGCTTGCAATAGCCGATGAATTAAATGAAATTATCATGGCGACTTTTGATAAGCTTCTTTCGTGGCTTGTTTCGGGCGGATCAAGCGGTGGCGGATTGTTGGGAGCGGATTTGCCAGATCTAGAACCCATTGAACCTATTTGTTCAAAAGATACCGGAAGGCCCAATGGTTGTGGTTGCACGATCGCGAGTCAATGTGCCTTGAATTTCTGTTCACTGGATAATATTTGCGCGCCGCCACCCGTTGCTACAATCGAATGTAAAGATTCCATTGACAATGACGGAGACGGATTTATTGATTTTCCCGCCGACCCGCAATGCACGAGCGCTGAAGATGCCTCGGAAGGAGAAACGCCATCTCAAAGATTGGTTATTCTTTCAACATCCCCGCTTCCTTTGGGCACCGTTGGTGTAAGCTATACGTTTACATTTGAAGCAGAAGGCGGCACGGTCTTTTCCTCGGGGGCTTCCAATTTTCCTTATCAATGGTCCGCAGTAGATACAGGCACGAATCCTCTTCCGACTGGACTTTTCCTTTCGCAAAGCGGCACTCTTTCCGGTATTCCCACTACGGCTCACACATGGGCGTTTACCGTAAAGGTCACGGATTCGGTTGCTTCAAGCACGCAGAGTACGTTTGTTTTGACCGTAGCGCCATAAAATTTTCAATTTACAATTTTCAATCAATTATCAATA
>CAYHZX010000002.1:0-3251 GCA_964361355.1 uncultured Candidatus Saccharibacteria bacterium
GCAATGATATGCCGTTTGTTATAAAACAATGCCACGAGGCGGGTATTGAAGTGGGCGTGGCGATAGCGCCCGGGACGCCATGGACTCAACTTGTGCCCTATTTAGATCATGTTGAAATGGCGCATGTGCTCGGCGTGCACCCCGGTCCTTCTGGCCAAACAATGCAAAGAGATTATGTATTTGGCGCGCTCTCTCATCTGCGCGTGCATCCGCCCAAAGGCGGCCTTATTGAAGTAGACGGCGGCGTTTCGCAAGAAAATGCACACGAGCTCGTCCGGGCAGGTGCTACTATCCTTGTCGCTGGAAGCGCAATTTTTGGTGCGGAAGATCCTAAGGGGGCGATTCGAAAACTTCAAAATTTTTATGGAAATAATTAATTTTTTTGCAGAGTCGCTTAAAAATTTAAAGACAATCGGCGCCGTAGTTCCTTGTTCCTCGGTTTCCGCGAGGAAAATGACTGGCCCGATAGACTTTAGCAAAGCAAAAACAATTGTTGAGCTCGGCGGAGGCACCGGAGCGGTGACGAGAGAAATATTAAAAAGACTGTCGCCCAATGCAAAATTGATAGTTTTCGAAACTAACAGAAATTTTGTTACCATTTTGAAAAATATCGATGACGTTAGACTCACCATAATAGAGGGCTCGGCAGCACATATGGCAAGCCACCTAAAAGGTATGGATGTTCGAGAGGCTGATTACGTCATCTCCACTCTGCCCTTGGTTAATATGGGGAAGGGAACGGAGGAAAAGATATTGGAAGCGGTAAGAGGTGTCTTGGGAGCTGAGGGGCGATATGTGCAAATCCAGTATTCTTTGGTTTCTAAAAATCGGATAAAACAAAAATTTGGCAACGTCAAGGTTGATTTTACTCCGCTAAATTTCCCGCCTGCCTTCTTCTATATTTGCGAACGATAACACAACAGTAAAAACAAGGAAAATTTTATGTGGCGGAAAACTTTTGCGTATATGGTATGGAGTATCGCCGCTGTTTTTATTGGCGGTAGTACAGTTGCGTTGCCGCGTTTTGCCACTAACGCGTTTCCCGCCCCGCCCGTCTTAACCGACGGTCGGGCGGGCTCTTCCGAAATGTTAACATTCTCCGCGGTATCGAAACCGGATTTTGCTGAAGAGAATCCCGCTCAACACATCGCGACATTGCCGCCGCCTTCGCCTCTATTAGCGCCGTATCAAACCCGCACTATTGCCGCGATGTCGTTTGCGATTCCGAAAGAAGGCAAGGCGATTCTCGCCGATTTAGGTGAAATGACATTAAAGCTTTACGAAAATGGCAATGTGCGCGCGGAATACCCCATTCTTTCGAAAGGGAAACCGGGTTCGCTTTGGGAAACGCCTACGGGAAGTTATTCTATTCAAACAAAAGAAGAACGACATTATTCTACTATCGGTGATGTGTGGATGCCGTGGAGCATGCAATTTTTTGGCAATTTTTTTATTCACGGATGGCCTTCCTATGGCGACGGCATGCCCGTGCCGCCCGGCTTTTCTGGAGGGTGTATACGGTTAGGTGGAAAAGACGCTCAAGAACTTTTTGATCAGGCAACGCTTGGTGTGCCGGTGTTTGTGACAAACGGATCCGGCTTTCTTCCTCTGCTTGCATCTGATAAACAAGACAAAGATTTTTTCGGTTATATTGCTAAAGAGTCGTTTCGTCAACCGCCCCTTCTTTCGGCAGAGAGCGCTTTCGCGGCAGACCTTGAGACGGGCTTTGTTTTTTTTGAAAAAGAATCGAGTTTGGCGCGGCCGATTGCCTCACTCTCGAAATTAATGACTGCATTGGTATCTCTTGAGGCAATTAATCAGTACCAAACAATTACAATCCAGCCGGAAGATGTTGCGGCAGAAGGAACGGCAGGCGGGCTTGTCGCCGGCCAAAAACTGCAATCTTCCGCATTGCTTTTCCCGCTCCTCCTTTCTTCGAGCAACGATGCCGCTTACGCGCTTGCGCGCGCGGTTGGCATTGATCGCTTTGTAGGCCTCATGAATGAAAAAGCGCGTTCGCTTGGATTTGTAAATACGGTGTTCGTCGAGCCTTCCGGCTTAAACGCAAAAAATCAATCAACGCCGGAAGACCTTTTTCGTCTTTTGCAGTATCTTTGGACCAATCGCAGATCCGTGCTCGATATTACCAAAGAGCGCGACCACGCCTCGTGGCGCAATATTCATCCCTTCGCGGCAAGCGAATCGTTTTTGGGAGGCAAGACCGGTTTTATTCCGGAAGCGAAGCGCACGATGGCGGCAATTTTTAATCTGCCGGTGGGCGAATTCGCGTCGCGCCCTATTGCGATTGTAGCCCTCGGCTCCGACCATATCCAGCGCGATGTGGAACGCCTGCGCTTATGGGTGAAGCATAACTTCGAATATGGCATCCCGCTTTCTCAAGAACAGAAGCTAGCGCTCGCGGCCGCAAAGAAGAACGTTAAACACTCGGTGTCCGACATATCAAACGCCTCGTCAGTTTCTTTGCTTTTTGTGGGAGACATAATGCTTGACCGCGGCGTGAAAGAAAAAATTATGACAGTAAGAGGCGGCGATTTTTCTTTTCTGTTTCAGTACGCGCGCGATAGTATCAAAGAAGCCGATATCGCTTTTGCCAATTTAGAAGGGCCAGTTTCTGATAAAGGAGAAAAAAAAGGAAGTATCTATTCGTTTCGCATGGATCCGGCCGCCATCCACGCCCTTAAAGATGTTGGTTTTGATGTACTCTCGCTTGCCAACAATCATATGGGCGATTGGGGAAGAGAAGCGTTTGAAGATACGATGCGTCGATTGCGGAAAGCGAGTGTGGCGTACGCGGGTGCGGGATGGAATACGCAAGAAGCGCATCAGGCAGTAACCATTGAAAAAAATGGTGTCGCGATCGGCTATCTCGCGTTTTCTGGTGTGGGGCCGGAATGGATGCGGGCAGAAGAAGCGTATTCAGGCATAGCGCTTGCTTCTGTTGAGTCGGTAACAAAAGCGGTAAGAGAAGCGAAAGAACATAACGATATCGTGGTCGCGTCTTTTCACTTTGGCGATGAATACAAAAAAGAGCCGAATGAATCCCAACGCGTGTTGGCCCGTGCGGCTATTGACGCGGGAGCAAAAGTCGTCATCGGGCATCATCCGCACGTTATTCAGCCAATCGAGGAATATCACGGTGGCGTGATTGCGTATAGTTTGGGTAATTTTATTTTTGATCAATCGTTTTCTGACGATACGATGGAAGGCATGATGCTGGAGGTTGAGTTGGA
>CAYHZX010000002.1:3351-10531 GCA_964361355.1 uncultured Candidatus Saccharibacteria bacterium
ATTGAGATGGTGATTAATGCCGGCTCCGGTCATGTGGCCGGGCCGCTTGATATGGCTGATATTTTTGCTACTCTTTATTTTCATGTGTTAAAACACGATCCAAAAAAGCCGGATTGGGAAGAGCGAGATCGGTTAGTGCTTTCAAACGGTCATATCTGCCCGGTGCAGTACACTACGATGGCGCACGCGGGCTATTTTCTTCCGGAAGAATTAAAAACATTGCGGCAGTTTGGCACGCGTCTGCAGGGGCATCCGCACCGCACCGCATTGCCTGGCATTGAAACCACCTCCGGTCCTTTGGGTTCCGGTCTTTCGCAAGCAGTCGGCATGGCGATCGGCCTTAAGATGGACAGAAAATTAAATCAAGTATTTTGTCTTATGTCTGATGGCGAGCAGGAGGCGGGCCAAACATGGGAGGCGGCTATGCTTGCGGGCAAATTGCAATTAGATAATTTGACGGGCATTATTGATCGCAATAATATTCAAATTGATGGCATGACCGAGGATATTATGCCGCTTGAGCCGTTACGCGCCAAATATGAAGCGTTTAATTGGCATGTATTGGAGATAAACGGGCATGACTTTCATGAAATTGCGAATGCCTGCGAGGAGGCGCGCGCCATTTACGAAAAGCCCGTCGTAATTATCGCTCATACCATCCCGGGTAAGGGGGTAGATTTCATGGAATTCCAATATCCGTGGCATTCAAAAACATTTAAGCCGGAAGAAGCAACATCGGCGTTAGCGCAGTTGCGCACGCTTCAAGGGAAGATTACCAGCGAACACGAATAATCATAAAAATAATGAATGATACGCGCACTATTGTTTTGCTATCATTAGCGGCGTTGATCGCCGCCGCGTTTTGGGGGACCATTCATTATTTTAATCGTTTAGAGCAAGAACAGCGTCCTTTTTCTCCGCTTTTACGCCAAGATCAAACAGCGGCGATGACTATACAGGTGGCGGCGCAAGGTTTTGAGCCACGAAATACGGAGATTATGAAAGGGGAGTCTGTTCTCTTTATTAATAATGACGTGCTGCCGCATTGGCCCGCCTCCGATGTTCACCCGTTTCATACCATGTGCCCGGGCTTTGACGCGCTCCACGGACTTACGACAGGAGAACACTACCGGATTACGTTTACCAAAAGTCAAACGTGTTCTTTCCACGACCATCTCAATCCATCATTTACCGGTGTTATTATCATAAAATAATGAAACACGTCGCTATTTATACGACACCGCAGTGCGCGTATTGCCAGAAGGCAAAGATTTTTTTTAACGAACGCGATATTGCGTTTACGGAATATAATGTCGCCACGGATGCCGTACGGCGGCAAGAGATGTTGGATCGTTCCGGCCAGATGACCGTGCCGGTTATTGATATCGGTAGTACAATCGTGGTGGGGTTTGATCGGTTAAGAATAAAAGAGTTGCTCGGGCTTGCATGAACCCTCATCATCAGGAGGCGGGACGTTACCTTAAAGACGCGGTATACGGTGCTAATGACGGCATTATTACTACCTTTGCCATTGTAGCAGGGGTGGCGGGAGCGGATCTTTCTATTACCACTATTTTGCTTTTAGGCACCTCAAATCTTCTTGCCGATGGTTTTTCCATGGCGGCTTCAAGCTGGCTTTCGGCGAAATCCGAACGGGATATGTATCAGCGGGAGCGTTCAGTGGAAGAATGGGAATTGAGCGATCGCCGCGCTTCCGAGCTTACCCAAATGCAAGCACTTTTAAAAGAGCGCGGCTACTCCCCCGCGGACGCGAAAAATTTAACCGATCTTTTGGTAAAAAACAAGAATCTTTGGCTTGATTTTATGATGCGCGAGGAGCTCAATCTCGCGGGCGCTCATACCGTAGAGCCGGTACGGGGAGCGCTTGCCACTTTTTTCGCGTTTGTTGTCGCAGGCATGATTCCACTCTCTTCTTATTTCTTTTTTCCGTCGAGCCATCCTTCTCTTTTTTTGATCGCGTCTGTGCTTACCGCCGTTGCTCTTTTTGTCGCAGGAGCGTTACGAAGCAAATTTACGAAGCGCTCCGCTTTTTCCGCCGGTATCGAGATGATGATAGTCGGTGGTATCGCCGCTGTCATCGCCTACACGATCGGCGCATTGGTGAAAACATTGATTGGATAAAGAATTATTTTTTCCATGAACAAATAATTAATTATGAATGGGTGCCTTTTTTGTAAGATTGCCAAAAAAGAAATTGGGGCGGAAGTTGTTTTTGAAAACGAGACAGCGTTAGCGTTTTTAGATATTCTACCGAAGGCGCCCGGGCACACGATGGTGATTCCCAAACGTCATGCCCAGAATATATCAGAGTTACCCGATGATTTAGTCGGTCCTTTTTTCCAAACCGTAAAAAACGTAACCGCGCAGATCGATCGGGCATTACAACCCGATGGCTTTACGCTTGGCATTAATCATGGTAAGGCGTCCGGTCAAGAAGTGCAGCATCTGCATGTTCATATTATTCCACGATGGCATGGAGATGGCGGAGGACCTATACAACGAGTTGTCTTAAATCAACCGAAAGAAAGCCTCGAAATAATTGCTGAGAAGATTCGGGGCCTTAAGTAGTTTCCCCTCCCTTGAATTTTATCCAAAAGAAATAGGAAAAATTGGTGAGCGAATTGACCACTTCAAGAAAATTAAGAAGTTTTGGGAAAAGAAGAAAGATTCAATTTAGATTCTAAAACGGATTTTTCGCGCCGCGGATTTCGAAGTGCAGGTGGCAGCCCGTACTAAGGCCGCTTGATCCCGTCGTTCCAATCTGTTGGCCTTGAGCGATATGCCATCCGGTTTCTACACTTACGGATCCGAGGTGGGCATAAAGGGTTTGCGTGTTGTTGGGGTGGTCAATAACGATGTAGCGTCCGTATCCGCCGTTCCAGCCGGACCCGCGCGCGATGATAACCGCACCCGGAGCGGAAGCGCGCGCCATTGAGCCGCAGACGTTCGCGAGATCCACCCCGTTATATCCGTGAAGTCCTTGTGTCTTTCTTCCTCCGATAATCGGGCGCAGATAATAGCCAAGGAATTCCTGTTGAGAACCAAGAGAAGGTGTCGTGATGTTGTGAAGAGGCGTGGATGGTATATTTTGAGCGATGCGAAGCTCGCCGTTGGGTATTAAAATAGTTTCTCCGGCAACAAGGGTGCCGTCGGCTGGCAGGCGATTAATCCGAATAATTTCTTCGTCGTCGCCTCCGAATCGTTTGACAATCCCGCCAATGGTATCCCCGCGCTTTACGATATATTGCACGCCGGTGATCGGCAAAATCACCAGCACTTGGCCGGGCTTAATAGTGTCGGCGCGTTTGATATCGTTTGCCCAGATGAGGGTGGCTGCCGAAATATGAAAGGCGGCAGCTATTTCGGAGAGGGTGTCTCCCTCGCGCACGGTGTATGTGGTAATGCGGCTCGATTTTATTTCTTGTGCTTCCGCGATATTGCCGAGCGGTCCCACCGCGGGGATGAGCGCTGAATCATCGGCGAAAGAAAGGTCAGTAAGAAGAATCCCTTCCGGCGCGTTCGCGGGCGCGGGTTTTAAAAAAAGATCAGAAGAAGAAATAAGAGAAGCCTCAAGCCCGGTGGGCGTAGGCGAAAAAAGAGCTGGCTCCGCTTGCTCGCCTCGCTGCGAAGCGGGCTGGAAGATGCGTTCAAGAAACGAAAAAAAGCCCGCGTGAGCAACCGCCGGCGTTACGCCCGTTATGATAGTACTTGATAGAATAAGGACAAATGAAATAGTTATGGCTGGTTTGCGTTCAATAAGCCGAGATCCTAGTCTTTTCAGACACCTTTATAGTATAGCATATCCATGTAAGAATTGCTACCATACCCCCATGAACTCCTTAGAAATTCTTTTAGAAGGCCTTAATTCGCCCCAAAAAGAAGCGGTTTTGCACACCGAAGGGCCTTTGCTTGTCTTTGCCGGCGCTGGATCCGGCAAGACGCGAGTTATTACTCATCGTGTAGCTTATTTGATTGCCAAAGGGGTACTACCGGAGAAAATTTTGGCGGTTACCTTTACGAATAAAGCGGCGGGAGAGATGAGAGAGCGTGTTAAGCAACTGCTTAAGGCGCCAGCTTCCAGCTTCCAGCTTCCAGCTTCCAGCGTGCCATGGATCGGCACGTTTCATTCTCTTGGCGCTTTCATCCTCCGCGAGGAAGGTCAGGCGATCGGCATCCCGCGGTCATTCAGTATTCTTGACGAAGACGATGCCCTTAAAGTTGTCAAAGAGGTGCTGAAAAAAGAAGGAGTGGAGTTGGAATATTACGCGCCTCCGCGCGTGCGCTCTCTTATTTCGTGGATAAAAACTAACGAACCCGACATGACGTCGCTTGACGAAACATTGCGCCTTCTTTTTGCTTCCTACGAGAAAGCATTAGCACAGGCGAAAAGTCTTGATTTTGACGATCTCCTTGAAAAAACTGTGCGGCTTTTTCGCGAACACCCCGCGATCGTCGAGCATTACCAGAAACGCTGGCAGTATGTGCACATTGACGAGTATCAGGACACCAATCATTTGCAGTACCTTCTTGGTTCTATGCTCGCTAAACAGCATGGCAATATCGCGGTGGTGGGAGACGACGATCAAGCGATTTATTCGTGGCGGGGAGCGGATTGGCGCAACATTTTATCATTTAAAAATGACTGGCCCGAGGTAAAAGTCGTGGCATTGGAAGAAAACTATCGCTCCTCACCTTCTATTTTACAGGCGGCAAACGCGGTGATCGCGCGCAACGCCGCACGCCATCCCAAACAGCTCTGGACCAAAAAAAAGGAGGGGCCTATCCCTTGTTGGCTTACGGCGGATCATTCAACCGCGGAAGCCCAGTATATCGCGTTTCATATCCTCACGCTTTTTGATGAAGGAAAAACGCCGCACGATATCGCCATTCTGTTCCGCACCAACGCGCAATCGCGCGCGCTCGAAGAAGCACTCATCGCGGTAAATATTCCTTATAAACTAGTAAGCGGCACCAAATTTTACGAACGTAAAGAAATTAAAGACTTGCTCGCTTACGCGCGGTACGCTCTTAATCCTTCTGACCGGATAGCGTTAGCACGCATTATCAACACGCCTCCTCGCGGCATTGGTAAAGCGTTGCAGGTAAAGTATTTCGCGTATCTTGCGCATAACCTGCCTGCGCAAGCAGGCCGTCGCAATCAATCTTTTTTTTCGCCTGCTGAATACGCGCGTGTTGAACAATTTGAAAAACTTTGCGAAAAAATTCGCGGAATGGCGCAAACAAAACATGCCTACGAGATGATTAAAAAACTTATTGTTGATATTGGTTTTACCGATTATCTTGCCGGCGAAAAAAATGGCGAAGAACGCATCGAAAATGTGCAGGAACTTTTGGCGGCCGCGCGCCGCTACGATGAATTTCAGGCCCCGGAGAGCACACAAAAACTTTTAGAAGAAGCAACACTTATGAGCGAACAGGATGGGTTAATAAACAGGGGGGATCAGGATGACAAGGGAGATAAGGGAAAGATTCCATTAATGACCGTACATGCCGCCAAGGGGCTTGAGTTTGATGTGGTGTTCGTGACCGGCTTAGAAGAAGGGCTTTTCCCGCACGCGCTCTCGCAAGAGCCTCACGAGCTTGAAGAAGAGCGGCGGCTTTTTTATGTCGCACTTACCCGCGCGCGCGAGCGCGTCATCTTAACTAGCAGCCGCGCGCGTTTCCAGCGCGGCGAGCTTACTTTTTCCGATCCTTCGCGGTTTCTTTCCGAAATCCCGCCGCATTTATTAGAAGTCAAGGAAGCGCGCGACGTGTTGCCAACGATTCAGTTGTAGTTTCTTATCATTTCGTTATTGGGGAATTTTTATCGCGATAGTCATTCTTGATAAAAATTAATGAGAGTGATAGAATAAAAATATGGACAAAGCATATGTAAGAAAATTATATGTACCTACGCGTTACGGGGGTCATCTTAGCGTCTTTGATCCGGATGAAAAGAAAGGGTTTATTGTCACGGTCCCTGGACTTCCCGGCGTGGTGACGTGGGGTAGGAATATTGCGCACGCAAAAAAAATGGTGCGGGAAGCCATTGAGCTTTGCATCGAATGCAGAGCAGAAGAGGCAGTACGGCATACAAAAACACGGCCCCCTCGTCGATCTACTTTAGCGCCCACTTCGCCGAATCAAGGCGACCGAACGCGTCTCTCGCGGAAAGCGCACGAATTCGTTGCGGCATGAGTATTGTTCCCATACTTACGCCGAAGAGAATACTTACAATCCTGCTTAAGGGAGGATTCCGTAGTCGTGTTTTATCAATTGTCGCCGCCATCCCCAAAGGTGCTGCCATGACCTACAAAGAAGTCGCGGAGCGCGCGGGGCGGTCGCGTGCGTATCGGGCGGTGGGGAATATTCTTAATAAAAATTATGATCCGACAATCCCGTGCCACCGGGTGATTCGCTCGGACGGTACGCCGGGCGGCTACAATCGAGGTACTCGCAAGAAAAAAGAGCTTCTTCGAAAAGAGAAGCTCTGATCGCATTTCAAAATATGAGTCAAGAATACCGCAAGCGCATACGCAACTTTTGTATTATCGCTCACGTTGATCACGGCAAGTCCACGCTGGCAGACAGGTTTTTGGAATTGACCGGCACGATTGAAAAAAGAAAGATGCGCGCGCAAGCGCTTGACCGGATGGATCTTGAACGTGAACGGGGGATTACTATCAAAATGGCTCCTGTTAGAATGGTATACAGGAGCCATTTTGATCGCAGAATTACGCAGAATGGCGCGCGGAATGACGCAGAATTATTATATGAAGATTTGACATACAAGATTCGGGGAGCGTTATTTCAAGTGAGGAAAAAAATCGGTTTAGGACATAAAGAACAAGTCTATCATGGAGCCCTTGAAATAGAGTTCAAAAATGTCGGACTTGCATATGAAAGTAAGAAAAATATTCCTATTTTGTATGAGGGACAGAATATCGGAATATATCAACCAGATTTTGTGATCGAAAATAAAGTATTAATAGAACTAAAGGCATTGCCGGAAATCGGTAGACCTCAAACTGAGCAGGTGTGGTCATATCTTAAGGGTTGCGAGTATAAATTGGCGTTGCTGATTAATTATGGTTCTACTTATTTGGAAATAAAGCGCATTGTCTATGATCTTGCGCGTAATTCTTCTGCGTTGTCTGCG
>CAYHZX010000002.1:10631-13567 GCA_964361355.1 uncultured Candidatus Saccharibacteria bacterium
TGTCTGCGGGCGTGGCAGATCAAATTGAGAATGTCGAATACATTCTCAATTTGATCGACACGCCAGGGCATGTAGACTTTTCTTACGAAGTATCAAGAGCATTAGCGGCGGTGGAGGGCGCTATCCTGCTCGTGGATGCCACCCAGGGCGTGCAAGCGCAAACGGTCGCTCATCTCGCTATTGCTCAAAAGTTAGGAAAAACGATTTTAGCGGTAATCAACAAAATTGACGCTCCTTACGCGCGCGTTGAAGAAACGGAAGCGGAGATACGATCGCTCCTTGGCGATGTCGCCCCCATTTTCCGCGTGTCGGCAAAAACCGGAGAAGGAGTGGAAGCATTGCTTAAAGAGGTGATAGATCGTGTTCCATCGCCTGCCTCGGCACCTGCCCTGTCGAATGACGGGGTCGACGGGGCAAAAACAAGAGCTCTTGTTTTTGACTCGCATTTTCATCCGCATAACGGTGTTGTCGCTCATGTCCGCATAAGCGATGGCGTTTTTGAAAAGGGGGTGAGTACTAAACTTTTTGCCGCCCGCCTTCCGTTTTTGATAAAAGAGGTGGGTGTGTTCATGCCGGATCCGCATCCGGTCGCCTCCCTTTCTTCCGGAGAGATTGGTTATATTGCCACCGGCATTCGGGAGCCGGGAAAAGTGATGGTGGGGGACACTATCGGGGATTCACCGTTGCGGGGATACCAGGAGCCAAAGCCGATGATTTGGTTGAGCGTATTCTCGGTGTCTCAAAAAGATTTTCCTCTGCTTAACGATGCGCTTGCCAAATTACGTTTGACCGACTCAGCGTTTTCTTACAGCCAGGAAGCCAGTGAAGCTCTGGGGAAGGGATTTCGGTGCGGTTTTTTAGGTCTGCTTCACAGCGAAATTGTGCTTGAACGCCTAAGGCGAGAATTTCGTTGCGATGTGGTGGCGTCGTTGCCTTCTCTCGCATATGAAATTACGACAAAAAAAGGAGAAACGATACTGATTAAAGATGCCTCGCGTTTTCCCGACGCCCATGACATCCAATCGGTAAAGGAGCCGTGGCTTTCCGGAGAACTTTTCACGCCCGCTCGATTTCTTTCTTCGGTCCAAGCCCTTCTTGCCAAACGAAAAGGGGAAATAGGAGAAGTGGAAACATTGGGTGAGCCCGGATCAAAAGCAGATGTTCGCGTACGCGTGAAATTTGCTCTCCCCCTTCGCGTGTTTGCCGATCGTTTTTTTGATGAACTCAAGCGGATTTCAGAAGGATACGCTTCGCTTTTTTATGACATAACGGAGTATCGGTCCGCCCAACGGGCGGACGGGCAAGCGTTGTTGTGTCGTATTGATATGTTTGTGGCGGGCGAGCGCATAGAAGGGCTCTCGCGGGTGGTGGCGGTTGAGGATCGGGATCGGATCGCCCGAGCCGCGATTGATCGCCTCCGTGATCTTCTGCCCCGCCAATTATTTTCAGTTAAAATACAAGCCATAAGCGGAGGCGCTATCATCGCCGCGTTGAGTGTCGCAGCACTGCGCAAACACGTTACCGGCAATCTTTACGGCGGCGATCGCTCGCGCAAAATGAAGCTCTGGCAGAAACAGAAAAAAGGCAAAAAACGCCTTTTGAGTCACGGGCGCGTTGCTATTCCGCCCGAGGTGTTTATAAAAATGGCACAATGAGATAAGAAACAAGAGAGAGCACGAGTATTGCTACCATAATAAAACTAAAAAGATGTTTGATAAGCTGTTTTTGTTTCATAAGCAGAGTATACTATAATCTATGAGAGATATTCAAGAGCGGCGCGCATTGCGCCGGCTGGCGAGTTCGTGGCTTGTGTGTTTAGTGCTCCTTTTGATCGCGGGATGGATTGCG
Organism: uncultured Candidatus Saccharibacteria bacterium; assembly: GCA_964361355.1. Lineage (GTDB taxonomy): Bacteria > Patescibacteriota > Minisyncoccia > Ryanbacterales > CAYHZD01 > CAYHZD01. The sequence continues at coordinate 12,480 of CAYHZX010000002.1, forward strand.
GCGGGGGCCATGGAGGCATATAAAAAAGCAAGGGACGTCAGAGTGCGAAAAGAGGAAATGGAAGCGCAAGCCGCGCGTCTTGAAGCGCGCGGCGAAGAATTAAAACGCCTTCTCGAAGGATTCTCGCGCGGAGAAGGCATTGAAAAAGAAGCGCGCGAAAAATTATTTTTTAAAAAACCGGAGGAAGAAGTCGTAATTATTGTAGAATGACAAATGCCAAAACATATGAAATTAAGATTTATTATCACGAGTATTTTTTTTATGGTGATTACCAGTGCTACTATCTACGCTGGATTTTTCCCCATCGCTTCGGTGAATAGCGATTGGATTTGGTATCGCGATATAACAAAGAGTGCCCGCGCCATTAAACAGCTTCAGCGTACATCTTCCGGCGCCGGTTTGCCTTCGCTTTTGGAAACCACCACATTATCCGCGCTAAGCGCTTCCGATATTCAGCGCGGCGTATTAGAAGAGCTCATGTATGAAAAAATGATTGCGCAGGAATTGGAACGCATTGATTCTTCCCAAGATTGGGATCAGAGAGTAGCGCGAGATGTGGAAGGATTGCTGACCGGTCGAGATAACGCAGCGCTTAAACAAGCAACGCGCGAGCTTTATCGTTTAGACCTCGATGATTTTAAAAAATTAGTGCTCGCCCCCCAAATTCGAGAAGAGCTTTTGCGTAAAGAATTGGCGCTGCGCGCTAAAGATCCGGAAGGGTGGCTTACGGCTGCCTTTCAAAACGCGCGCGTGAAGATTTATTTTTTGGATTATGAGTGGCGTGATGGGCGCCTTATCAATATTTAAAAGCGGGATTAGTACAGGGGCAGTACGCTTGCTTTAAAATCCCATAATACAATTTCGATAAATTTAAGCGACCGTAGTTTAGTGGCAGAATGACTGCTTCCCAAGCAGTAGACGCGAGTTCGATTCTCGCTGGTCGCAAATATAGTTAATACTCGAGTTCCGCCATCAGATTGCCTTGATTGTCGCGCAAGGCGTTTGACACGTTGCGGCGATAGTAATAAGCTTTGTAATACAAATTATTACAATCTATAAAAATACATTGTATGCGTGACGTCATCAAT
>CAYHZX010000003.1:0-2934 GCA_964361355.1 uncultured Candidatus Saccharibacteria bacterium
TTTGCGAAAGCAATCCTTTAGAAACCAAAAACTTTAAGAGTGAGGAGGGACTCATGCTATCAGCATACTATAAACAAATCGCGCCGGTAAAGAGGTTGCAGAGAAAAAAGAGAGGGCGGGATAGAACGTGAGAAAAGAAAAAGATGAAGATAATAAGAATAAAAAATCCATAGCGGATGAGAACGTGTTCAACCCATGCATAACGCCACGGAAGAAACGCGAAGAGAACGCCGGAACCGTCAAGCGGCGGGATGGGCACTAGATTAAAAAGCGCTAAAAGAAGATTGACCGATACAATCAATTGGGCGACCGCGCTCAACGTGGCGAACTCACCGCTCGCGCCAAAAAACGGCAGGAAACGCGCGACCATGCCAAACACCAACGCGATCGCAATGTTTGAGAGGGGTCCTGCGGCGGCCACGATCGCAGGCCCCCAGCGCGGGATACTCAAGTTATGAGGATTGTAGGGCACCGGCTTTGCGTAACCAAAAAGAAACGGCGAGCCCGCGAGCGTTAAAAAAAGTGGTAGGAGAACCGATCCGAACATATCAAGATGTTTAATCGGGTTTAAGGTAAGCCGGCCCGCATAGTGCGCGGTGCGATCACCCAACATTAATGCCGCATAGCCATGCGAGACTTCATGGATCACCACCGACATCAACAATATCGCAAGCGGAAAAATAAATTCCATACCTTGATTAAACCAAAAATATGCGCTAATGTGAAGATTATTATGAAATCATGTTTTATCTGCAAAAAAACTTCTCGCATGGGCGGGAAGCGCAATCTCCTTCGCGGCAAATACAACCCAACACCAAAAAAACGCAAATATCCCAATTTGCAATACGCGCGCCTCGTTAGCGTTGACTCTAACGGATCGCGCGTGCCGGGAAAAATGAGGCGTATTCTTCTCTGCGCGCGCTGTTTGAAACAGAATCGGCATCTTGTATCCGGGCTGTAGTATACCGGTAGTACACATGCATGGGGTGCATGTAAACCGGGTTCGATTCCCGGCAGCCCGACAGATAAAGTAAAAAAAATACTATGGGATACCAACCAAAAAACTTTGAACATTTGCTGGGCCTTGAAGGATTCAGCGATACATTGCTGAAAAATCACTTCACGCTCTATCAGGGGTATGTGACCAATACCAACAAACTGATGAACTCTCTAGAAAAACTTATGAAATCAGGGAAAGCCGGAACTCCCGAGCACTCTGAACTTCAGCGTCGTTTCGGCTGGGAGTTTAACGGTATGCGCCTGCATGAGCTTTATTTCGGCAACATGACCAAAAAAAATACGATACTCGGCAAAGATACTCCCCTTATGCGGAATATTGAACGCATTTACGGCTCTTATGAGTATTGGGAAAAAGATTTTAAGGCGGTGGGCGCTATGCGCGGCATCGGTTGGGCCGTTCTCTATTTCGATCACGAGAGCAAAGAGTTTTTCAATGTATGGATAAATGAACATGATATCGGCCATCTCGCGGGCGCTACCCCCCTTGTAGTACTCGATGTCTTTGAGCATGCCTATATGCTTGACTACGGATTGAAAAGAGCTGATTATATAGCTGCGTTTATGAACGCGGTGGATTGGAACGTAGTTAAACAAAGATTGTCCTCGTAGTTCAATGGATAGAACAGCGGTCTTCTAAGCCGCGAATGGGGGTTCGACTCCCTCCGAGGGCACCAAAACTAACTTGTTCGGAATTGTAATTATTTATGAGATTACTTGAAATCGTTAGAAAACATATCGATGACAAGCCAAAAATAAAAAGGTGGGTGGGCATCATTCTAATTTTTATCGGCCTTGCCGCTCTCATCACTCCTCTCACACCCGGTTCGTGGCTGGCAATCATCGGCCTTGAATTATTAGGTGTGCGGATTTTGTTTTTTGATAAATTAAAATTTTGGAAGAAAAAATAACATGAACCACCAAAAATCAGAGCTGTATTTTTTGCTCATTTTCCTCGCAGGAATTTTTGTCCTCACCTTTTTCATTTTTAAGCCCTTTCTCTACGCGCTTATATCAGCAATAGTTTTTGCAACCGTCTTTGATCCGATTCACAAAGGAACACTCACTATTACGCGAGAGAAAAAAGGCTTAGCAGCGCTCATTGCCACTATCTCCGTTCTTATAACAATCATCGTACCCCTCGCATTTTTAGGCATGCAGATTTTACAGGAAGCAACCGGGCTTTACTCTTTTCTTACCCAAAACGGTAGCGCAACCGATCTTAAAAAATTTCTTCCTGCGCCGATAGAATTTTCTCTCGATGTTAACCAGTACTTAAAACAGGGCTTAAGCTGGTTACTCCAGCATCTTGGTCCACTCTTCGCGAATGTCGCAAAAGCAATGGTGGGCGTCTTTATATTCCTCGTCGCTCTGTATTACTTATTTAAAGATGGCCACAAACTCAAGGCAGCTGTTATCGCCTTAAGCCCCCTGCAAGATATTCACAATAAAACAATTTTTAATAAACTTGCATTAACAATTAATTCAGTCATTAAGGGAAATCTTGCGGTAGCATTCATCCAAGGCATACTAACCGCAGTCGGGTTCGCTCTTTTCGGAGTTCCCAATGCAGCACTCTGGGGCAGTGTCGCGGCAATCGCCGCCTTAATCCCCGGCATTGGAACAGCGCTGGTGCTCCTGCCGGCAATTCTCTACCTATACTTCAGCGGGGAGACGCTTTTTGCAGTCGGCCTTTTTATTTGGGGGATGACCGCCGTAGGGCTCGTTGACAACTTTTTGGGGCCGAAACTTATTGGGCAAGGAACGCGGCTTCATCCTTTTCTGATTTTGCTTTCTATCTTGGGCGGTATCGGTTTTTTCGGGCCTCTTGGATTCTTGCTTGGGCCACTCGTCTTGAGCTTGCTCTTCGCTCTTCTTGAAATTTATTTCGCGATTAGTAAAGAACACGAAAAATGA
>CAYHZX010000003.1:3034-9301 GCA_964361355.1 uncultured Candidatus Saccharibacteria bacterium
AAGGCGCACAATTTATTTTTTTTGGCAACCGGCCTGACTATCTTGCTTTCCCTGCCTTTCATGGCTAAGAGCGGCTTAGCGCTCTGGATCATTATTAAGCTTTTCTATTTTCTGGGAGTACTATTTTTTATCGCTGAAGTATTAAGAAATAGCAGAAAAATATGATAGACCAAGCTACCATAATAAGATTTTTAATGCAGTTGGGTCTGGCGGTGGCGGGAGCTGCTTCGCTTTGGTCAGTATTTTTTCATTACCAAAAACAGAAAACAACAGGGGATTGCGAAGCTAAAAATTTAGAAATGCTAACTGGTTTCTTAATGGCTCTCTTTTCTTTTGGGCTGCTCATTTTTGTTTTAAGCTGGATGGCTTTAAAAGATTTTTTCTATATTGCCGCGTCTTTTGCCCATGAGGGAATAATCGTTAAGGCAACGGCAGATTATATCCAAAACGGCCTAAGCGCTACCCTCTGGCCAGTCTATGCGTTGGTCCTGCTTGGCGCTGTTTTGATCTATATTTTTCAATGCCGAAAAAATTTATTTAATCGCTATGGAATTTTTCTTTTTAGTGCCGGCTTTTTGCTGATAAGCTTAATTGATGTTTTTATTTTATATGTCGGCTCATTCAACAAACTTCAATTCTTTTATTTTTTACACCATTGGCATTCAATTTTTACCTTGGGCACGGTTATCACGGTTGATTATTTGTATGTTAGAACCATCAAGGAGGTAAATTTGAAAAGGAGCGTTTATCCTCTTTTCCCTTTCTTGAGCGCCGTTATTTGGGCTGGCCTCGGCCTTGATTTTTTGAGCAATCTATTAATTTTTAAACAAGCTTTTGTCGTGAATCCACAATTTTTATTTATTCAGACGGTCATTGCGATAATTATCTTAAACGGCGCTACGCTTTCTGACCGAATCAATAAGAGGTTGCTAGCCGCTGTTCAACAAGACCATCCGCGACCCCTCGACTACGCTCGGGACCTGCGGCCTCTTAGCCAAAAAGAGGAAAGGTTTCTTGGACTCTCGGGCGCGATCTCAATTACCTCCTGGCTTACCATCGCTTTTGTTGATCTGTTCGTATTTGATTTAAAATACGAGCAATTTTTAACCTACTACCTATTAGCCATACTCATGGCTTTTGCCGCGCATCGCGTCCTCACCAAAAGATCTGCTATTTAAAATATCGTTGTACATATATTGCGATGCAATAGGTTGCCATAAGGAGTGCGACGTGCGCGACAGCGGAGAAAAGCGACTTTGAGACGAGTGCGCCCAACTGAACGAGGAGCGCTCCAAAAAGGGCTGATGAGTAAATAGAAAAGAATCCCGTGAGTGAGTAGCCGTTGACAAGGTGGCGAACAGGCGGGATAAAAAGTACCACCATAGCGCTCACGCCAATAAGTGATGCTCGTATCGGATTTACGTCCGGGTAGAGAAAAACGTAAAGCATATCAAGCATGCCTTGTAGCGCGATAAAGATGACGATTCGTTTAAGGTGCGGCATGTTAATTTTTTTAGTAAATCTAAAAGACCTACTCGACCTTTTTTCGCATGGCGTGGTGATAGCCGATGCCCGTAATAAGTAGTGTGATCATAATCAAAATAAGAGCGCCCACGAAAGACACGGGTGTGAGGTATGCGATATCGCTTCCGTCTGTTACGATAAGATAGACAATCTCATCAAGTATAAGGCCGCTCGCCATACCCGCCAGGAGAATGAGCGTGCGGTTGGCAAAACCAAGCAGAAAAAAAGTAACGGCAACGACAAGCGCAAACGCCCCGATGAAGAGATGATGAATGGGGTAGACGCCAAGATTGAGATTAATGAAAGGGTGGAGGAAAAGCGTGATACGCAAAATCGCAAAAACCGCAAGTTCGGCTCCGATAAAAAGCAGTACTCGCTCGCCTGAAGTCGTCGATGAGCTTGTTATACGCACATTTCTATTTTATTATAAAACGACATTATTCATCAAGCTCCGTTTTTCCCAAAACGCTTTCATGTCATCAAGGAGCGAGGGAGAAAACAAAATGGGGCGTTCTTCCGCGGGTAACGACACGGGTCTGTTTGAAATCGTATTCACGCGCTGATAAAGCAGAAATGAAAAAAACGCGAACCCGACAAGAAGCACACCTCCCGCCACAATACTCACGCGCCACCATACCATTATCCCCCTATCAGAAAGCTTCATATAATATAAATACTAATTGAGTAATACGTTCTTCAAACGACGATCCTTGACGCATGGCGGCTTCCTTAACGCCGATTCCATACGGCCCCGTCTGAACCGCGTGAAGAAACTGAATCGTATCGGCAATAGTCCCCCGAAGAGTTACGCGCAAATGAGGAGGATTACTCGCACTCTCTTCGTCAAGCGAAGACACTTCAAAGCCGAGATGACGCGCGCGCGCAAGACCTTCCAGAAACTCAAGCCAACTCACAAGGCGATCTTTAGTAAAAAAGAAATTATCAAGCCGTTCCCCATATTTCTGCCAAGCGACAAAAAGTTCATTGTACTCTTTTAAAAGCAAGCGGCTTTCTTCATGAAGCGCTAAATCGCGGCGCAATGCTTCCGCGCGCGCTTCCTCTGCGCGTATCATCTGCTGATAAAACCAAACAAACCCGGCCGCGAGCAGCCCGTTGACGATCCAGACAAGATACCAGCGATAACGTATGCCATTATTCATAACGAGAGAGTGAGACGAAATGATGCGTCGGTCTCCTTTAAAAGATTAGAAAGCGGGGACGAAACGCTCTTTACCAGGGCATTTGTTTCGAGTGCCGCGAGGAACGCGAGAAACAAAGAACGGCGCTGATAGTATCCCTCGATGGCGAGCGTCCCCTCTTCAAAACGCATGGTGAGAAGATCAACACCCACGGGTGCTGCACGAACAACTTCCGGTACTATAGCTTCAAAAGAAGTTGTCTTACGCCCAAGAGCAAGAACACCGCGAGCGCGCGATTCAAAATTGGCGAGTGCCTTAGTCCGCTCTTCAAGAGCGCGGCTTGATGGCGACTGCTCTTCTACCTCGCGCGCGTAAGAAAAATCAGCGATCATGAACCGCAACGCGATAAACGAAGGTAAAAGCATCACAAATCCAATTGCAAAAATCACCATCACGAATACGCCAAACGCCACGAGCGCGCGGTTGGCTTGGCCGGCGCGCAACTGATTTTGTGCGTTTTGAGGAACAAGATTAATCATATCTTTTCTATTACATTCCGTGCCGCAAGCCCCAAAGCGACCGCCCACAGCAGCGTGTCATGGCGGTTTATGGAAGGAATATATTCATCTAACGCAAAAAGATTTTCTGCCGGATCAGCGCGGCTTACCGGAACGCGCAATTCATAGGCAAGGTATTCGGGCAACCCCTCCATATGGGCGATTCCTCCGGTAAGATAGATTAAAACAGGGGGAAGGCGCTGGGTCTGCCAGAACGCGATGTGTTTTGCGATCTCATCGCGCAGAGCGCCCACAAGCGGCATCAACGCGCTGAATACATCGTTTTCGTGGTCAGGCTCGCCTCGACTCACCGAACGAAGTCGGGGCGGGGCGGGTAAAAACCCTTTTTCATAGAAGAGTCTGATTGCTTCATCGCGGGAAGATCCAGCCGCGCGCTGGATTGCGTCAATCATAATAGCTCCGCCAATCGGCTTTGTGGCAGTAGACGCCACGACTCCCTCATCAGCAATCAAAAAACTCGTGCGCGTCTCGCCTAAATCAATCACCATAACCGGCCGTTTTTCTTCGTAAGGGACTGCCGCACGGAGGAGCGCGTGCGCTTCCGTCTCCAACGCCACCACCTCAAGCCCGGCGCGCCGCACCAACGCCATATAACGTTCCACGATCCCGCGGGGGAACACCGTAGCGATCACCTCGCGAGAGCCGATACGTTCATAATCAAAAATTGTCTCTTCGGCGGTAAGCGGCACATGTTCTTCAATATGCAATTCAAGCGCCGAACGAATTTTGTCGGAATCCATTTTTTCGGGAAATTCAATTCTTCGCAAAAATCCTTTCTCTTCAGGAAGTGCTAAAATCACGCGGTTGGTGGAAAGTTTGGCGCCACGAAACATACGCGCAAGGTATTCGGCCGCTACTCCTTCGTTTTTCACTTCTCCCGCCATCATAATACCTTCGGGAAATTCTCCCTTGCCGAATGCCGTAAGTTCCGCGCGACCATGCACGCGCTCTATCATCGCGTACTTAAACGAGCGATCGGAAATATCCAATCCAAAGGCATTCATTTCCAAAAACTCCGGCGTCCACAAACTCATGCCATAAGTATACCGCATAAAATACGCGGCGCACAAATTATGAATTTTTCATGAAGGCAAGCGCGAGCTTATGGTGTTCCGAATCAAAAAGCGTTACTTGAAACGGATAAATTTTGCCGATCTCTATTCCCGCCTCCATTTTTTCATAGGAACCAAATTCCGAGATATGCGCTAAGCCGGAGATGCCCGGCGAAATCTCCACAAACGCGCCGATAGGGGCAAGTTTCATCACTTTGCCCTCTTTAATCATGCCTTTTTCTAAACTGACTTCTTTCCACGGATCGGGCTTAAGCGCTTTGAGGGAGAGTGAAACTTTATCTCCCTCGATGCCAATAATTTTTACCGTGATTTTGCCGCCGACATGAAACCGCTCGGAAAGATTTTCCACAAGCGACCAATCAACCTCGGAAATATGAACCAGTCCCTCTATCGGCCTGCCTCGACTGTCGTCAGGCAAAGCGGGCGGCCCTTCCGCTTTACTTAATTTCACAAACAACCCAAAATCCACGATGCCCGTAATCTCCGCTTCCTCAACGACATCGCCCGTAGCAAAGGAGCTCGTAATATCCATGGCGGACGCGGCGGATTCCCTGCCGCGTTCGGAGAAGATAAGTTTGCTTTCTTTTTGATTCGCGTCGAGCACGAACACCTCAAATTCCTGCCCTACAAATTTCTGAAGTTCCTCAAAAATTTTCTGTTTATCGCCTCCTTCCACGACTGGATAGTGCGCGGGAGCGAGCTGGGAGACCGGCAAAAACCCCTTGATGCCATGCCATTCTAACACCAATCCTCCCTTGTTTGCTTCAAGCGCTACGAGAGTAAACGGTTCTTTCCCCACGCGGTGACGCTCCAGCTCTTCCCATACTTTCTCGCGGCCCGCAGCAGAGAGCGACACTTCGGCAACGCCATCTTCATTTTCCAGCTCAACAATCTTTACCATCACGCGATCGCCTTCTTTAACGTTTTTGAGCGCCTCCCGCGATTCTCGAAGTTCCTTTCCGTAGACAACGCCGGTAAAAAATCCCATATCAAACCATACGCGACCCCGATCTTTTTTCATCACCACGGCTTCCACTGTTTCTCCCTGACGGGGAAGATACACCGGGTGGCGACGCAAAAGAATGTCTATTAAACGCTCTCGTTTTTTTTCCGCGGCCTGAGCGACAAACCCGCCCGATTGAACACGCTCGAACGACTGTTCGGTCGGACGGACAGCCGTTCGGGCGGGCAGGCGGATCAATGTTGCTTGTTCCATAATAATATCCTACCATACCATTATGATTATCACGCGACAAGACCCCTTTTCATTTCGGCTCCAAACGGGAGAAACTATCGTCAATTTTGAGCAGCGATCTTCTCTCCTGGAACTAAAAACAGGCGGGAGGCAACTTTCGATGGATGCTCCGGGAGAATACGAAATGGGGGGCATTGCCATTGAGGGTGCTATGAGCGATGGCAATATTTTTTATACTATTCATTGGGACGATATGATTATTGGTTTGGGGGACCCCGTTAGAAACGGAACTTCTAACGGGGCAAGCGCGACCTATGATATTCTTTTACTTTTGATCACCCAACCATCAAAAACGGCAAAAACGCTTGCCGAAAGCGACGCGCGCGTCCTTATACCGTTTGGCGAAGAAAAAATGGTTGCTTCTTTCTTAAAAGAGCTGGACGAAAGCCCGGAAGAAACGGAGAAATTAACCATAAAGAAAAAAGATATCCCGCCGGAAGGCGAGCGGGGAATCGTTGTATTAAAACCATTAAAAAAGTAGGATATTAGCTTTTATGCTATAAAAATTCTTCGAGGATCAGGATTTCGCGCCCGTATTGGGTGGCGAGATCGTCTCTCCCGCCTTGTTTGAATTGCTCAATGGCTTTTTTGCATTTTTTAATTTCTTTAGCAGTCACCTGCCGGATTTCTTCCTCCGAGAGTCCGGATTCTTTTTTGCCAAGCTCTATTTCTTTGTTTTGTATTGCCGCTTGCAGCAT
>CAYHZX010000003.1:9401-11553 GCA_964361355.1 uncultured Candidatus Saccharibacteria bacterium
ATCGCCTCTTTGGCTTTCTCTCCACAATTTTGCCCATTTTTTCCAGATACAAAAATCGTTTGCGCGCAGCAAGGCGCCGAAGCGCTTCTTTACGAATCCGTGTTTTCGATTTTTTGCGCTTGCGAAACGCGAGAGAACGTGCGCGCAACAAAATCCCGGAACGCTGAATTTTCCGGCTAAAACGCCGAAGCAACGACCCCACCGATTCTTTTTCATGACGCCGGACTTCTACCATGTTATTTTTTCTATTTCTTTTTAATTTTTCCTTTAAGAGAAAACACTAATTTATTAAGAGGGACAACTTCCTGCTCGCCTGACCGCATATCGCGGATAATAGCGGTTTCATCGAGCGCTTCTTTCTGGCCTACAATCATCGCCCACGGGGTGCCCATGCGATCAGCGAGTTTCAGTTGAGCTTTTAAGGAATCGCGGGAGAACACATGCGCTATGGGTATATCAGCGTGCCGCAATTCTTCAATCCAGTGGAGCAATTTCTTTTTTGCCGTCTGCCCCAACTGAACAACAAATACCTCGGGCGCTTCTTTTGTTATGAGGGAGGGCCGATCTCCCTTTCCATAACTCCGCATAAATTCGGCTACGCGATTAACTCCCAACGCTCCCCCTACCGCGGGTACGGCTCGGCTGGATCTCATTGTTTTCGCGAGATCATCATAACGCCCGCCGGAAGCGATAGCAAAATGGGCGAGTTGCTCTTCGGGGAGTACTGCGAACGATTCAAATACCGTGCGCGTGTAATAATCAAGCCCGCGCACAAGAAAATGATCGATCTCATAAGGAACGTGGACCGCGTCAAGAAATTCACGCACTTCATTAAAATGGCGTTGGCATGACTCGCAGAGGCGATCAACTATTTTAGGCGCCTTTTCCCGTATCGCCCGGCATGCTTCTTCCTTGCAATCAAGAAGGCGCAACGGATTTATTTTAAGCCGACGTTTGCAATCAGTACAGAGGCGATTGGCATGCCGCCGATAATATGCCACTAAATCTTTGCGATACGCGGGACGGCACTCTTGATCACCAATGCTATTGAGCGCTATGGTCAGTGGCACGCCAAGCTCGCGAATAATTAAAGCAAAAAGGCGGATCACCATGGCATCGTTAATCGGCTCCGGATCTCCTATCATTTCCAATCCTACCTGATAAAATTCCCGCATGCGACCCGCTTGGGGATTCTCATGGCGGAAAAAGGCGCCGCTATAAAAAAGTTTTACCGGCTGTGGATAGGTGTGCATGCCATGTTCAAGATACGCGCGCATGACGGGGGCCGTTCCCTCCGGTCGCAAGGTAAGCGCGTCCCCGCCCTTTGTGGAAAAACTATACATTTGCTTTTCAATAATATCCGTGCTCTCTCCCAACGAAGCCTCAAACAACTCTGTCTTTTCAAGATGGGGAGTTATTATCGCTTGAAATCCATACCACTCGGCGATCTCGCGCGCGACACGAATAATCTCGGCGTGGGAGCGCTCTTCTTCGGGCAATATGTCACGCATGCCTTTTGGCGATTGCAAAAATTCTCCGATGTTCTTCATAACGTTCCTATGCGCGTAAGCGGCCAAAGCCGCAGCAATGTTCTCCCCACGATAAAACGCTCTTTTAAACTTCCCCATGCGCGAGAGTCAGAACTTGCCTCACGATTGTCGCCTAAAACAAAATATTCGTCAACCCCAAGAATAGTTGTCGCTTCGGGCGCGGTGGCAAGCGATTGCGGAAGATAGGCCTCATCAAGCGCGGCTCCATTGATCCATACCGATCCATCTTTAATTTCTATGTTATCGCCGGCAACGCCAACGACCCGCTTAATAAAAAATTGAGAGGGCTGGCGCGGATAGCGGAATACTATCACCTCTCCCCGTTTCGGCGTGCGGAAATGATAGGAGAATTCGTCAATAATCAAATATTCGCCGTGGTGAAAATTAGGCACCATAGAATTACCTTGCACAATAAAAGGTTGAGCAACCCATGCGCGAATGGGAATCACAATCAAAAGCGCGATGATAATGCTTCTTACAAATTCCCATAAACTGCCTCTTTGCTTTGTTTCTTTCTGTTTTTCTGCTTCCATTGCGCGTATTATAGCGTATTTTTATGCATGTGCAAATAATCGCATAACTCCCCAAGCGCATACCTATAC
>CAYHZX010000004.1:0-11404 GCA_964361355.1 uncultured Candidatus Saccharibacteria bacterium
GAGCCGCAACGCGCCGTCGCTCCCGGTCAGTCGGCAGTATTTTACGCCGAAGACGGTTTCATGCTCGGCGGCGGAATTATTGAATAATTTTTTAATTTTGGTAGAGTGAATACATGAAAGCGGAAGAACTGCGTAAAAAATTTCTTGACTTTTTTTCCGAAAGAGGGCATACGGTAGTGCCGTCTTCTTCGCTTATCCCGGAGGGGGATACAACCACGCTTTTTACCGGGTCGGGTATGCAGCCGTTGATCAAATATCTTTTGGGGGAACCGCATCCGATGGGGCGCCGGCTGGTGAACTCGCAAAAAAGTTTTCGCACCGAAGACATTGAGCAGGTGGGGGATAGCCGTCACGACACGTTTTTTGAGATGCTAGGGAACTGGTCGCTTGGCGAGTATTTTAAAAAGGAACAGCTGTCATGGATTTTTGAATTTTTGACAGAAGTTGTGCGACTTGACCCGCAAAGGATTTATGTAACCGTATTTGCCGGAGACAAAGAAAATAATATCCCGCGAGATGATGAATCGGTCGCGATCTGGCAGCGATTGTTCAAAGAAAAGGCGATTGATGCAAAGGTAGTAGAGTTAGTAAGCGAAGAGCGCGGTGCGGAGCTTGGTATGCAGGGCGGCCGCATTTTTTACTATGGCGCAAAAAATTGGTGGAGCCGGGCGGGCGCGCCCGCAAAAATGCCCAGCCGCGAGCCGGGCGGACCGGATTCCGAAATGTTTTATGAGTTCTTAAATATTGAGCACAATTCAAAATTCGGAAGATATTGCCATCCGAATTGCGATTGCGGCCGTTTCGTGGAAATCGGAAACTCAGTTTTTATGGAGTACAAAAAAAACGAGGATGGAACATTTTCAAAACTAAGCCAGCGCAATGTGGATTTTGGCGGGGGGCTTGAGCGTGTCGTGGCGGCATCGAATGATAATCCTAATATATTTACCATTGATGTCTTTGCTCCTCTTATTTCCCAAATTCGCGCCGGAGCTGCTGGATCGAATATAAGATCTGAACAGATTATTGCCGACCATATCCGGGCAAGCGTATTTCTGATTGGGGATGGCGTTGCTCCGTCAAACAAGGATCGCGGTTACATACTCCGCCGGCTGATACGTCGAGCGGTCACGCATGGGCGCTACCTCTCTGGCCTGCCTATCGGATTTTTGAGTACGCTGATCGATACGGTGATCTCATCGTATGAAGATGCCTATCCCGATTTGAAACGCGACCGCGAGATAATCCGGGAAGTATTTGAAAAAGAGCAGGCGGCATTTGAACAAACCTACGCGAACGGCATCAAAGAGTTTGAAAAAGTGCTTGCAAGGGGATCTTTTATTTCAGGTTCCGATGCTTTCAATCTGCTGGCAACGCATGGTTTTCCGTTTGAGTTGACGGAAGAACTTGCCGCGCGCGCAGGAAAAACCGTTGATCGGGAAGCTTTCTTAAAAGAAGCGGAACGCCATAAAGAACTTTCCCGTGCTGGTTTTCTGGCAAAATTTGGCGGGCATGGGTTGATTCTTAATACCGGCGAGCTTAAAGCGGCAGACGAAGAGGAGGTCAAGATTGTCACACGGCTGCACACCGCAACACACCTTTTACAGGCCGGGCTTCGCGCCATACTCGGACCCGACGTGCGCCAGATGGGTTCTGATATTACCGCCGAGCGCGCGCGGTTTGATTTTAGTTTTTTGCGTAAACTCACCGACGAAGAAAAAAAGCGTGTTGAGGATTGGGTGAACGATACCATTCGGCGCGACATGCCGATGACGCGCGAAGAAATGAGTTATGGGGAAGCAATTAAGTCCGGCGCCTTGCATTTTTTCCGCGAAAAATATCCGGAGCGCGTACATGTTTATTCCATAGTGGATCAAAAAAGTGGGGAAATTATTTCCCGCGAGCTTTGCGGCGGACCGCATGTGGAGCGCACCGGTGAGATTGGCCGTTTTCGCATTACCAAAGAAGAAGCCGTGGGCGCGGGTGCGCGCCGCATCCGCGCTATCGTAGAATAATGCACTTTGAATTACGAAATAGCAAAAATGGCGAGCCATGCATTTCGTAATTCAAAGTGGTATACTTATTTTATATGCCATTATTTTCTCACTCGCGATTGCATCTCGTGGTGGATATCGGAACCGCACTCATAAGCGGCATTATTTTGCGTGAGAATCAAACACTTGCAAGGGATAAAAAACCCGATATACTGGAAGTGGTGCGCACTCCTATCGAAGGAAAAGTCCGCCATTCTCTTATGGTGGCACTCAACGTATTTTTTAAAAAAACAGAAGAAGCGCTTGGGTGGCGTGATCCGGCAACGATCACCATCGGGCTTGCCGCTCCTTATTATGAAGGGGAAACGGTATGGGCGCGCGCGTCGTTTGTCAAACCGACGCCGGTTTCCGCGGCAATGGTAGCAAACCTCTGTGAAGAGAAAAAAACAGCGGAACAAAAGACATTGCGAGAAGGAGAGGAATTTTTTTGCCACGATATTCTTGCTGTTTTTCTCAATGGTTACCATGCGGGGCGCGATCCCAAAGGAAAAGCGGCTACCCGCCTTGAGATAGCGATACGATTCTCCCGATGGCGATCCGCGTTGAAAAAAGAACTGCGCGCTCTTTTGGAAGAACGTTTCCCCAACACTCCAATGCGCGTGAGCACGTTTCCGATTGCCTACGGAGAACTTTTCCGACAACTGCCTCACTTTACTCGCGAGGCGGCGGTGATCGATATCGGGGGCGGCGTTACGGAGTGTTCTTTTTTTGATGAAGGAATATTAGAAGAAGTGTTTACTATTCCGCAAGGTGCTAATCTCTGGCTTTCACGCATTGCGGAGCGCGAACGCATATCGCGCGATGAAGTTATAAGCTGGGTGTCCGGGAGCAAACGATTTGATCAGGCGATGGTTCATCATCTCGCGGAATGGAACGCTTCGTTGCGTCCCGTGGTTGCCGCCAAATTGCTCACCCAACCCGCGCGCCATTTCTTTTTGGTGGGAGGAGGCGCTATGCTTCCCCAGACACTTGCTTCGTTTTCTTCGCTTTTGCAAACGTTTCAATGTGGTGGCCATGCCGACGCGCATTCATTGTCGGTGGCGACATTTCGCGATCGCTTCGGCATATGGCCCGCCTCTCTTCTTTCATTTCTTGATATAAGTCTTATCGCGTTAGCGCTTGGATTACAAAAATAATATGGATCAATATACAAATAAAAATCGTGATGTGCGGCGTCTTTCCGCCTATCGTGATCACCCGGCCGCGGCCGAGGCTCCAAAATCATTTGATTTTTTTCTTAAGGAAATTGAAGAACGTCGCAATCGTCCTTCGCGTAAATGGTATACGATTGCAGCCGGAATCGTCTTGCTTCTCGCGGGAGGATTCTTTTTTGTCTGGCAGAGCGCCTCCTTGCGTGTCGTGCTTACTCCTAAGAAAACAACGATTAATCCGGAGGGCCAGTTGATTGTTTTGCCGTTTGAAGAGATTTCTTTGAAGGTAGCGATCGATGGCGCTAATATTCCGTTTACGGTGAAAAAGGTGGAAGAACGCGCGCGCGGGACCATTGTGGTGTACAACGCGTATAGTACCAAGCCGCATCGTTTTGTGGCGCGCACGCGGTTTGAGTCGTCCGACGGCAAAATTTATCGTATTGAATCTCCGCTTTTAATTCCGGGCGCTCGAGAGGAAGGAGGAACAGTAACGCCGGGCTCCATAGAAGCGGAAGTGGTCGCGGAGGATCCGGGAGAAGAATATAATAAAGAATCAGCGGATTTTACCGTGCCCGGGCTTAAAGGATCCGTTCTTTTTGAAAAATTTTACGCGCGTTCCAAGGAACCGCTAAGCGGTGGACGCAAAGGAGAGGAGCGGGTGGTTGATAGCGCAGCACTTACGGGCGAAACATTTACGAACCAAGAACGTTCATTTGCCGATAAGCTTCGGGTACAGATGCCGGACGGATTTCTGCTTCCGGAGGCGGCATGGAGTGTTGCCTACGAAGGAGAGTTTCCTGCCTTGTCGAATCCGAGTCAAGGCGGACCTGTTTCGTCCGTCTCGCCGAGACGAGTCGAGGCTGAGCCAGAGCTTTATGCCGCCGTGACCGGATGGATGATTAAACGCGATAATCTGGGTGTTAAGCTCGCCTCCCTTTTTTTTGAGCCGGATCAAGCCGGGCGCGTTATACTGGTTGACGACTCTCGTCTTTCGCTTAAGAATCTTTCTTCCCCAAACAATAGGGCCGAACAAGAGGATTCTTTGCGCGTGATGGTACAAGGGGAGGCGGTGTACGCCGAACGCATTGATAAAGAAAGCATTCCTAAATCGTTGGCAACCTTTGATTCTTCAAATGATATTGATGCCTTTTTTAAAACATTAGGATCCGTGGAATCCGCCACCCTCATTTTCTCGCCGGCCTTCTTAAAACGAATTCCCTCCAATTCCAACCGCATTACTATTGACGTAACGCGGTAAAATTAGTATTATAATGATGAATAGTGACGATATGACATTGCTTCTATTGACGTTTTTCCGCAGAGCGGCTATGATGGTTAGGTTGTTACATCCATGATGGCAAAGGACGAAAAGCAGGAAATAAAAGAGGGAACGGTTATCGAGACGCTCAAAGGAGCGATGTTTCGGATATTACTCGATAACGACGAGACGACCGTTCTTGCCAATATTTCCGGCAGAATGCGGCTCCATTACATTCGCGTGCTCGTGGGGGATCGCGTGCAGGTCCGAATGGATCCGTATGATCCGCATCGTGGCCGCGTTATTAAAAGACTTTGAATTACGAAATACATGACTCGGCATTGTGTTTTTCTTTTTTCTTTATCCCCGGCTCGCCCCGCCGCTGCGGGGCTTCGCCTCGGGAGCCCTACAAAAAAAGAAAAACACAATGCCGAGTCATTCATATATTTCGTAATTCAAAATAAAAAACCATGAAAGTTCGCGCGTCAGTTAAAAAAATGTGTTTGCAGTGCAAAGTGGTGCGCCGCAAAGGTCGCGTGCGGGTCATTTGTAAAAATCCAAAGCATAAGCAGAGGCAAAAATAATGGTTCGCATCGCGGGAGTCAATCTCCCCGACAATAAAAAATTTGAATTTTCTCTTGCCCGCATTTACGGCGTGGGGCGTTTTCTCGCGCAAAAAATAGCTAAAGAAGAAGGGATCGCGCTTGATCGGCGCATGGGAGATCTTAAACCGGAAGAGGTGAATCGGATACAAAAATATTTGGAGCGGCATTTGGTAACCGAAGGAGCGTTGCGCCGCCAGATCGCGTTGAACATCCGGCGTTTGAAAGATATTGGCAGTTGGCGAGGCCATCGGCATACGCGCGGTCTTCCGGTGCGCGGCCAGCGCACCAAAACGAACTCGCGCACTCGAAGAGGTAATGTGCGCAAAACCATGATGTCGGGGAAAAGAACATTAGAGAAGAAATAGCAAAATCCGAAGCACGAAATTCCCGCTTCGCCAAGGCTTCAGCGAGGCGAGCGAAATCCGAAACAATGATTAAATTATTAAAATTAAAATACTTAAAACAATTTCGCATTTAAGAGAATATGGGCAAAAAACGAGTCGCAAAAAAATTAGGAGAATCCGGTTCTGTTGCCGGCAAAACATTAAAAGTTAAATCTCTTCCTCAAAAAGGGATCGCTCACGTCTATTCGAGTTACAACAATACGCTTATTACGCTTACCAACGAGCAGGGCGATAAACTTATAAGTTCGTCGGCGGGCGCGGCTGGTTTTTCCGGCTCCAAAAAAGGTACGCCATACGCGGCTTCGCGCGCCGCGGCCCTTGTAGCCGATGTGGCGAAGAGCGGTAGTATGAAAGAGATCGCATTTCGCATCAAAGGGGTGGGATCCGGCAGAGAGTCCGCGATCCGAACATTTTTAAGCAAAGGTTTTGTAGTGGACTCCATCAAAGACGTTACTCCTCTCCCGCATGGCTTTATGAAGTCGCCAAAACCACGGAGGGTATAATAATGATGGGCAATATTTATGAAACGTATTACCTGTAAAATGTGCCGGCGGATGGGAGAGAAGCTTTGCGCGCACGCGAAATGCGCTTCAGAGCGTAAACCGTATCCGCCAGGCATCCACGGCAAAGGGAAATTAAAAAGGAGGAGAGAAGTTTCCGAATTTGGTCGCCAGCTTCTTCAAAAGCAAAAAATACGATTTCTCTACGGGCTCTCCGAGCGCCAATTCGCGCGCGTAGTAAAAAAAGCCCTTGGACGTTCCGGAGACAATCCGGGAACCATACTTTTTCGTTTTTTGGAAACGCGTCTTGACAATGTCCTTTTTCGGCTTGACCTTGCCGCCACCCCTCAAATGGCGCGCATGCTTATTACTCATGGTCATGTACGGATAGACGGGAAAAAAGTGACCCGTTCTTCTTTTATGGTGCGACCCGGCCAAACGATCGCCCTTCTTTCGCGGGCTCCTTTAGCGCTCTCTGGAGATGGAAAGCCCAAAGAGCCCCCTCTCATGCCGTCATGGCTTTCTCGGGGAGATGACAAGCGAAGCGGGAAAATAGAGGATTGGCCCGACGGTGCTAAAGAAGATCGCTTGCATTTCCCTGATACGCGAGGTATAATAGATTATTATGCGCGATGAGATTTTAATCCCTCTTCCTCCGTCTATCCATGAAGTAAGCGAGGGGCGGGAAGCGATATTTCAAGTGGATGGTTTATACCCCGGCTACGGGACTACTTTGGGGACGGCATTGCGCCGCGTTCTTCTTTCTTCTTTGCCGGGAGCCGCTGCTACCCGCGTGAAAATAGAAGGAGTCGATCACGAATTCAGCACCATTCCGGGTGTAAAGGAAGACGTCATGACTATTCTTCTGCGCATGAAGCAGCTGCGTTTTCGTTTGGATTTCGATGAATCACAGATCGCGCGTTTGGACGCGAAAGGAGAAAAAGAGTTTTACGCGCGGGATATTGAAGCGCCCACCGGCGTTGAGGTCGTAAACCCCGATCTTCTTTTGGCCACACTTACAAAAAAGAACGCTTCTCTCGCAATAGAGATACGCGTAGAATCAGGCGTGGGGTATGTGCCGCGGGAGAAACGCAACCCTGAAAAAATGGAAGTGGGGGCTATCGCGCTTGACGCTATTTTCACACCGGTGCGCAAAGTAAATTTTGAAGTGGAAGATATGCGAGTCGGCACGGAAACGAATTATAACCGACTCCGCGTGGCCATTGAAACGGACGGCAGTATGTCGCCTCGGGAAGCGTGGCGTGAAGCGATCACTATTTTACAAAATCAATTGGCGGCATTACAAGGGGAGGCAAAAGAGGGAGAAGAGAGCCGCGATCTCGCTTTTCGCCCGTCCACGTTTCAGAAAAAAATAGAAGTTCCTTCGTCTCGTTTAAGCCAAGAGGAGTATTTCAAGATGCGCGTTGCCGATATCGGCGTTTCTTCCCGCACGGTTCGCGTGCTTGACGCGGCGGGTATTAAAACGGTAAGCGGGCTTGCGCGCAAATCGCCAGACGACCTGCGTTCGCTTGACGGTATTGGCGATAAAGCGCTCCAAGAGATTCGCAGGATATTAGGAACGATGGGGCTATCGCTTAAGGTCGACTAAATCCGAAGCGCGAAATCAGAAATCCGAAACAAGTTTAAATTATTAAATTAAAAATGTTTCGAATTTAACTTATGAGGCATCGGAAAAAAGGAAAAATATTTGGTCGGGTGCGCAAACAGCGCAAAGCGCTCCTCAAAAATCTTTGCTCTTCATTGATCACGCATGAGCGTATGATCACGACGGAAACGAAGGCAAAAGCATTACGACCCTATATTGAACGCGTTATTGCCAAAGCGCTACCGCAAACGCTCGCGAGCAAACGGTACGCGCATCGTTTTCTTTCCCATGAAGCGGCGAGAATTCTGTTCCGCGATCGGATGCGGCGATTAGGAGATCGCCAATCGGGCTGGACGCGGATTACGAAATTGGCGCGCAGGCGCAAAGACGGTGCGCGAAAAGCAATAATTGAATTTGTGTAGACTATGAATAATCAAAAAACAATCGAAATCGATGCCGCCGATAAACCACTGGGGCGGCTTGCAACCCAGATTGCGGTACTTTTGCGCGGGAAACATACGCCTTCGTTTGAGCCGAGATCACCGGAAGGCTCAAAAGTTTGCGTCTTTAATATTAATCGCGCGCGTATTTCTTCAAAACCCATTATTTCCTATACGGGCTACCCGGGAGGATTGCGTACCCGCGCGCGTAAAACGCTTTTCGCGCGAAATCCGCGCGCCGTATTACTCAAAACAGTCCGGGGGATGCTCCCAAATAATAAATGGCGCGATCGGCTGTTGCGCCGTCTTTTGGTATTGTAATGATAAATTTATGATACATCAACAAAAAGAAGATCGTGGACGCTATTATGAAGCGGTGGGGCGGCGTAAAACCTCGGTAGCACGCGTGCGTATTTATGAAGGGAGTAAGCTGGCAAGCCCACCCGACCCGTCCGGCCGAGTCATCCGCTCGGGCGGCGGCAAAGCGGGAACACATAATGATGGCGCGGTGATTAACGCTCGTTCTCTTTCTGCATATTTTCCGATCCGTCATCTCCAACAGATTGTGGTACAACCGATTGTAAAACTCGGTCTTTCCGGCATCACTATGGAGGTAAAAGTTTCTGGCGGAGGAATTCATAGCCAAGCTGAAGCCGTGCGTCATGGCATAGCGCGCGCGTTGATAAAAAAAGACATCGCGTTAAAACCGTTGCTTAAAGTTCATGGCTTTCTTACGCGCGACGCGCGCGCCAAAGAGCGCCGTAAATTCGGCCTTAAAAAAGCACGAAGGGCTCCGCAGTGGTCAAAAAGGTAATCTCATCACCTTTTTGCGGCATGGAATGCCGCGGGCTTGCGCCAGAAGCGCGAGAGGTAATTTTTTGTCAAGGATTGCGGGAGAATGGAAAGTGATATAAGGTAACGCTATATGGAACAAGAAGCAAACAAACCGCTCGTTATCGCCGTTATTATTACGTTTGTAGTCGCCTTCTGGCTTGGGTTTTTTGTGGGTTGGCTCGTTATCGGTCGTAGCGGGGTCTCCGTTGCGCCGATATCTCAAAATGAAGAAAATCAGTTTTCTTTTGATGAGGCGGATGCTAAGGGGCAAATGAGGGAATTGGTTTTGGAAGGCGCTGGCGAAGGTTTGGGAATGACGCGGGCAGAAGATCAGTTGGCTGGCAGAAGTGCGCGGGTGACGTCGGTAACACTCGAGCGCGAAGGTTGGGTCGTGATTCATGAAGATACGGAGGGCAGGCCCGGCGCTATTTTGGGCGCGGCATGGCTTCCGGCCGGATCGCATGAAAATGTGGAAGTCAATCTTTTGCGTGGCATGGAGGCCGGCCGGCGCTATTACGCCATACTCCACCACGAGGTGAATGACGGATCCGAAAGCCATCTTTTTGATTTAGCAAAAGATCTTCCCATGCAGGACGCGGAAGGCAATATCATTATGACATCGTTTGAGACGATATCTTCTCCGCGTTAGATTATGCTTTGAATTGCGAAATGGTAAAATGGCGAAGGCGTTGCATTTTCTTTTTGTAATTAAAAGTATTATATGACCATGGAACGAAGCACACTTTTGGTTATCGTAAGCGTAGTGATTATCGGGGTCGCCACGATCGTCGGTTTGTTCGTGTTAAATAAAGACGCAAAAAATGTGGAAATCGAGAATGCGGGGAGTAAAGAAGAATCACCACGCGAGGATCGTCGCGTAACGCTCGCCACCAATTTCGGCGATATCACTTTTCAAACATTCGATGCCGCAGCCCCTAAAACCGTGGCGAATTTTGTAAAACTCGCGCGTGAAGGATTTTATAACGGCCTTACGTTTCATCGCGTGATTGACGGTTTTATGATTCAAGGAGGAGATCCAAACGGGGATGGCGCCGGCGGGCCGGGTTATACCTTTGAAGACGAAATCAGCACGCTTTCTCCTCTGTATCAAGGGGGATATAAAAAAGGGATTGTAGCTATGGCCAATCGCGGCCCCAACACCAACGGAAGCCAATTTTTTATCATGCTTAAAGACACCGCACTTCCTCCCCAATACACGATTTTTGGAAAAGTGATTGAAGGCCAAGACGTGGTGGATGCCATTGGTAAGGTAAAAATAGATGAGCGCGACAAACCCCTTGAGCCCGTCATCATAAAGACCGCACACATTTTAGAAAAAAGTCCCTAGGAAAATATGTCCGGAGTTGCTCTTATTCTCTATATTCTTTTTCTCCTCGGCTATGGGGCATTTTTATGGATAGCGCTTTGGCATTTGCGCGCGTATCGCGTAGCACAGAGTGGAAACGATCGCGTAAGCGGGATCATCCTTGCATGCGTCGGCCTCCTGCTTTTTGTTTCACTGCTTCTCTTTTTTCAAGTTCCATGGCAATCTTACTCGTTATTTCCTTCATCAATACGATGATTACTCTTAATCCCGCAGAATCACCTCAGGGGAGCTCTATGGGGCTTCACGAAAACGAACAGGTTCTCTTAACTCTCCATCGTCATTGGTTTATTTTTGCGCTGCAGGCGACGGCGGTGCTTTTTGTGGGGTTGTTTCCTTTTTTTATTTTTTTTCTTCTGCCTATTGGTGCTGCACTCTTCTGGTTTTCCGCTGTTATCTACTGGCTTTTTCTTCTGGCATTTCTTCTCATCGCGTGGATTGAGTATTCGCTGGATATGTGGATTATTACCACCGAGCGCATTATTGATATTGAACAGCGCTCGCTTTTCTCGCGCGAGGTCTCGGAATTTTTTCTCGCCCGCGTACAGGATGTTACGGTGGAAGTACCAAGTTTAATGGCGACCGTGCTGCGCTATGGCAATATCGTGGTACAAACCGCGGGCGAGAAAAGTTTCACCATTCGCGAGATTCCCCATTTAGAGCAAGCAAAAGAAATTATTTTAGAGCAGTGCAGAAAAATTAATATGCTTGACGCAAAAACATAAAATTTGATACCATGGTTTCATGAATACCGTTACTATTCCTAAAGAAATCACAAAGGGAGAAGATCTCGTGGTAATGCCTCGAAAAGACTACGAGGAATTTTTGGGTTGGCAGAAAATCATAAAAACGACAGAAATTTTTTCGCCACCACGGAAATTTAGAACGTATAAACCAACCGCGGCGGAATTAAAAGAACTCAAAAAAGCTCGTGAAGAATATAAAAGAGGCGAATATGTTGTTATTAAAAATAGAGCGGATCTAGAACGTGAATTGGGAATTACATTTAAGAGGGCACGTTAAAAAAACGATAAGGCGTCTCTCCGAAAAAGACCGTATGCGCATCGCGGAAGCTCTTAAGGAATTAAGAAGTGATCCGTACATGGGAGACATTGAGAAGCTTGAAGGTGAAGAAAACTCATGGCGCCGACGTATCGGCGCTTTTCGTATC
>CAYHZX010000005.1:0-11113 GCA_964361355.1 uncultured Candidatus Saccharibacteria bacterium
GATGAATAAAAAATGCTGCACCGATCGTAAATAGTGCAGCGCGAATTCTTGTTAGGCGACAAGAACGAGGAATCGTTCTTGTTCCGGGAAATAGCATACGGGCCAGTTGCCCGCGCAAAAAAGATCAATAAGAGGGGATACGGCCGCCGCTTCTCTTTTTGCGTTTGTGAGAAGCAATCCGATGTATTGCTCAACCGTTGTTTCAAATCCCGCAATAATCATGCCGATTGTTTTTTGATTAAACACCGGCTGGAGTGTCAATTTCATTGCGGTTGTTATCTTATCCCCCCCGTTTTTTTCAAAGAGATTACGGAATCCATCAAGCTGTTCGAGAGAAAGAAATGGGACAAGATCCGATAGACTGCGGCATCCCTCGATGGCATATTTGAGGTTGCCACCGGAAGTATAATGGACTTCACGACATTGTAAGGTGCTAAGGTATTGACCCATTTTGCAGACAAGAAGTTCTTTTGGGTGAATGCCGAGTGCCTTATCAAGCGCTTGGATGGCGTGGTCCCGAAGATCGGGAAGGGCGGGGGCAAGTTGTCCAAGATGCGTTCGCGCGTTGAGTTCTTCTACGAAACGCGCTATCTCCATGGCAGTTGCCTCGTTTGTGTTAAGCTGATCCCGCCATTCTTCCATTCTTATAGCCATACTGTCTCCTTTCGTCGTTAAGGGATTTTTATTACAGTGGCATATCTATTATTCCTTGTCAAATTTAATTTTTTTTATACCTCTTGAAAGATAAAGAAAAATGAGATAGAAATAGAAATATGATACGCTCCCGGATTTTCGCCCTTGTTTTATTGTTTGTCGGTCTTCTTGCCGGCTATTTTGTGGCCCCACTCTGGGGGCCAAGCTGGCTTGTCATACCGTTTCGTTTGGGGCTTGATCTGCAGGGAGGGACTCATTTGATTTATAGGGCGGATACATCAACGCTTTCTGGCAGCGATCAGGATGCGGCACTCGAGAGTTTGCGGGACGTGATTGAGCGAAGGGTGAACCTTTTTGGCGTCGCCGAACCCGTGGTTCAGCTTGAAAAAAGCGCAAACGAAAACCGATTGATTGTTGAGATTGCCGGCGTGTTTGATATCGCTGATGCAATCGCGTTGATCGGCGAAACACCCGTTCTCGTGTTTTATAAACAAAAATCAGTCACGCTTGAGGGTGATGTGAGTGTTAATGACGGCACACCCGTTGTTACTATTCCTTCAAATCCGGAACCTCCGGAAGGCCTGCCTGACCGGCAGGCAGGCGAGCAGGCATTTGAAGCCACCTCTCTTACCGGCCGGTTTTTGAAACGCGCCGATTTACAATTTGACTCCACGACCAACCAGCCGTTGGTCTCCCTTGAATTTAATGACGAGGGTGCTACTCTTTTTGAAAATCTCACCAAAGAAAATATCGGCAAGCGCATTGCCATTTATCTTGATGGTGTTCCCATTTCAGCACCCGTGGTCAACGAAGCGATAAACGGAGGCCGCGCGCAAATTTCAGGAAACTTTACGCCGGAGGAGGCGCGCGCGCTCTCGCGGCGCTTAAACGCGGGCGCTCTGCCGGTTCCCATCATGTTGCTTTCCCAGCAGAACATTGGCGCCGCATTGGGTAATGAAGAGCTCGAGAAAAGTTTTCGCGCCGCCTTCGTGGGGTTTGGCGCGGTAGCGCTCTTTATGATCGGTTGGTATCGGCTGCCCGGCTTTTTTGCGATTTTAGCCCTCGGCGTTTACGCAGCTCTCGTACTCTCATTTTTTAAACTTATTCCGGTAACCCTCACCACCGCCGGTATCGCGGGATTTATTCTTTCAATCGGCATGGCGGTGGATGCCAACATTCTTATTTTTGAGCGCATGAAAGAAGAATTGCGCGCGGGCAAAAGTTTTGGGAGCGCTCTTGAAGACGGTTTTGGCCGCGCGTGGACATCCATTCGGGATTCCAATGCCTCGAGTCTTATTACGTCGGCGATTTTATGGTGGTTTGGCACGAGTGCGGTGAAAGGATTCGCGCTCACGTTGAGCATCGGCATTGTGGTAAGCATGTTTTCGGCTATCGTGGTAACGCGCACGTTTTTGCGCGCGATGACCATACGCAAAGAAAAATTAATTAAGATATTGTATGGCGTAAGTATTTCATGAATATTATCGGCCATCGCGTTATCTATTATACGGTTTCCGGGGCATTCATGCTCGCAAGCATTGCGGCCCTCGTTGTTTTTGGTCTTCCGCTCGGGCGCGATTTTACCGGCGGTTCTCTTCTTGAACTTCGTTATGACGGCGAGCGATCCGCGATAGGTGAAATTCAAGAAATGCTCGCTATACAGGGTTTTCCCAAAGCGCTTGTCCAGCCGACGGGGAGCAAGGGATTTATTATTCGTCTTCCTTCTATGAGCGAGGAAGAACACCAAGCTCTCGCGCAAGCGCTTGGCATCAATACGGATCCTCCGCGCGTTTTTGAAGAGCGGTTTGATTCCATCGGGCCGGTCATCGGAGAAGAATTGAAGCGCAACGCCGTTGTAGCGCTTATTGTGGCAATCGTGGGCATTATTTTATATATTACATGGGCATTCCGTAAAGTATCAAAACCAATCTCTTCATGGAAATACGGGGTGGTGGCGGTGGTCGCCCTCGCGCATGACACGATTATTCCGGCCGGTGTCTTCGCCATACTCGGCTATGGGTACGGTGTCGAGGTTGATATGCTTTTTGTAACCGCACTCCTTACGATTCTCGGATTTTCCGTGCATGACACGATTGTGGTATTTGATCGCGTGCGGGAACATCTCCGCCGCGAGGGTGTAGCTGATTTCGCAACCCTCGTCAATCAAAGTGTGAACGAAACGCTGGCGCGTTCACTCAACACCTCGCTTACCGTGGTACTCGTACTCGGCGCCATTCTTTTTTTGGGCGGATCTTCCACGTTTTATTTTGTGTTAGCGCTTCTTATCGGTGTCGTGATAGGCACGTATTCTTCTATTTTTATCGCAAGCCCGCTTTTGGTCACCATTGAACGCCTCCGCAGGAAGTCGTAAAAAATTAATGTATAGCTTGGCAGAAATAAAAGATTTTGTTATTATTTTAATATGGCGATAGATTGGACAAAAATTTATAAAAAATACAAGGGACTTTGGGTAGCGTTGAAGGACGACGAAAAAACAGTAGTTGGAAGCGGGAAGACAATCAAAGAAGCGTGGAAGCAGGCCCAAAAAAAAGGATTTGGAAACCCTATTTTTTTTCGAGTGCCTACAAAAATTATTCCCTATGTAGGCGGTTTCCCTATTCTGATTAAAGTCCGGCGGCATGAAATTTAACTACTTTAAATTTCCTCTCGCCATTCGTTCTGATTTTTTCGGGACAAATATTTTTAAGCCTATCATTCCGATTGAACTCACTTTCAGCAATCATGCAATTCGTTATGCGGCACTCATAGATTCTGGCGCCGATTTTTGTATTTTTGATGCTGAGATTGGCGAAGAATTAGGAATAGATATCCATTCTGGCAGCCGAGAGGTATTTGGCGGCGTTCAAGAAGCGGGCGCAGCGGAAGCATTTCTTCATGAAGTGATATTGAATGTTGGGGGATGGAACCACAAAACTACAATTGGGTTTTCGTATGATATCGCAAAACACGGCTACGGCATTTTGGGTCAAAAAGGATTTTTTGATATTTTTGTGGTTAGATTTGATCTTTTGAAAGAAGAGATTGAATTGAAAGAGAGAAAGCAAAAACCCAAATAAAATAAGGCATTTCAGCGTATAAAATTTTGCCTTCTCTTCCTCTTATCTTATGGCTTGATTTGCACCTCGGGAGAGCAAGTACTTACTCTCCTACCTTCATTTAAGTCTTTCGGATAATAAGAAGAACAAGATACAAGTGCTGGTAATCAGCGTGGAGATTTGGTATACTTATCTATATGAAACCAAAGAAAAAAGAGCAGTACGGGGCGGCACAGATCGAGGTGCTGGAGGGATTGGATCCAGTGCGAAAGCGTCCAGGGATGTATATCGGCTCAACCGGCATTGAGGGGCTTTATCATTTGATTTGGGAAGTGGTAGATAATGCGATTGACGAGGCAATGGCGGGGTATGCCAAAATTATTACCGTAACATTGCTTGCCGAAAACGGTGTTAAAGTGAGGGATGACGGCCGGGGGATTCCGGTGGACACGCATAGGCAAACTAAAAAATCCGCGCTTGAGACGGTTATGACAACTCTCCATGCCGGAGGCAAGTTTGATTCGGGCGCTTACAAAGTCGCGGGGGGATTGCACGGGGTCGGCGTGTCGGTGGTGAACGCGCTTTCGCGCACGCTTAAAGCGGAAGTATGCCGCGGAGGAACTCTTTATACGCAGGAATACGAACGAGGGGATCCCGCAACCAAAGTGAAGAAAGCCGGATCGTGTCGGCAGACGGGTACGACTATCACATTTTGGCCGGACCAAAAAATATTTATTGATATGCAGGATTATCAATGGGAGCGCGTGCTTGAGCGCTTGCGCCAAGAAGCATATCTAAATCCCGAGGTGCGCATTTTGGCAATTGATGAACGATCAACTCCTTCTCTTCAGTACGCGTTCTATTTCGAAGGCGGAGTGAAAGCGTATGTGCGCTATATAAACCGCCATCTCGCCTTAAAACACGATGCAATTTTTCATGTCGCCAAAGAGGAAGAAGGCGTGCGCGTGGAAATCGCATTGCAATACACGGACGATATTCAGTCTCATGAGGTGGCGTTTGCCAACACCGTGTTTAATCCGGACGGCGGCACGCATGTGACCGGGTTTCGCGCCGCGTTGACACGGGTACTCAATGACTTCGCGAGAAAAAATAATTACATGAAAGCAACCGACGATAACCTTACGGGCGATGACGTGCGGGAAGGATTAACATCAATCATAAGCATTAAACTCTCCAATCCCCAGTTTGAAGGGCAGACCAAAGCGAAATTGGGCAATCCGGAAATTCGCACCATCACGGAGGCGGTGTTTAGCGCCTCGCTTGCCGATTATTTAGGAGAGCATCCGGTCGACGCGCGCGCCATCATGGAAAAGGTACTGCTTGCCTCAAAAGCGCGTAAAGCCGCGAAAGCCGCCAAAGAAACCATTTTGCGTAAAGGAGCGCTTGAAGGTCTTATGCTCCCCGGCAAACTCGCCGATTGCCAATCAAAAGACGCTTCCGAATCGGAATTATTTATTGTGGAGGGAGATTCTGCAGGCGGGAGCGCTAAGCAAGGGAGAGACCGGCGCTTCCAAGCGATTCTGCCGCTTCGCGGAAAAATTCTCAACGTGGAGCGCGCGCGCATCGACAAAATACTGGCATTTAAAGAAATCCGCGCCTTAATCATCGCTCTCGGCACCGCCATTGCCGAAGAATTTAATCTTGCCAAACTGCGCTATCACAAAATTGTTATCATGACGGATGCCGATGTAGACGGCGCGCATATTAGGACGCTTCTTTTAACTCTTTTTTACCGGTATCTTAAGCAAGTCGTTGAGGCCGGGTATCTCTATATCGCCCAACCGCCTCTCTATCGCATTCAAAAGGGCAAAGATATTCAATACGCGTATCAGGAGGATGAAAAAGATAAGATAGTAAAAAAAATAAAAGCGGAGGGTGTAAACATCCAACGATATAAAGGGTTGGGCGAGATGAATCCGAGTCAACTTTGGGAGACCACCATGGATCCGGAACATCGGGTTATGAAACGCGTTGCCATTGAAGACGCCGAAGAAGCGAATCGCATGTTTGATATTTTGATGGGCGATGAAGTAGCGCCCCGCAAGGCGTTTATCCAAGAGTACGCGAAATCCGTCAAAAATCTTGACATTTAGATGTGAAAAGTATACTTTGATGTCATGGCGAGGATGCGCACAGCCGACGAAGCAATAGTGCCGTATTCCACGGGATTGCTCCTATCGCTCCGTTCGCCTGCCTGCCGGTAGGCATGGTTCGCAATGACGAAATAATATGTGGTTGAAATTCATTACCTATATAAAAGAGTCGCGCGACGAGATGAGAAAGGTCAATTGGCCCACGCGCCATCAAACCATGGTTTTTACCGGTGTTGTTATCGGAGTTTCTTTGGGGGTCGCGGCATTTTTGGGCAGCCTTGATTTATTATTTCAGTCTCTTTTGCGTTTTTTCATCCTTTAATTTTTAAAATTGAAAATGAGAAATTAAAAATTTATATTATGCCCAAACAGCAAGCCATCCAGGAACGAAATTGGTACGCGGTTCATACATACGCGGGGTATGAAGACGCGGTCATGCGCAATTTGAAACAGCGCATTGAATCTATGGGCATGGAGCATAAAATTTTTAACGTGATTGTGCCTACAGAAAAAAAAATTAAGGTGCGGGCCGGCAAGCGTCGCGTTATGGAGGATAAAATTTATCCCGGCTATGTGTTGGTGGAAATGGTGGTCACCGATGATTCGTGGTATGTGGTGCGCAATACGCCGCGCGTAACCGGTTTTGTGGGTGCGGGCACGATACCCATTCCGCTCTCCAAAGATGAAGTGGAGTGGCTCTTAAAACGCATGGGAGAAGTAGCGCCGAAACACACAATCGATATATTGAAGGGTGACATCGTGCGTTTGACGGAAGGGCCATTTAAGGATATGGAAGGAAGAGTGGATGAGGTGGATGAAGAGCGGGGAAAGTTGAGAGTGCTCGTCTCACTTTTTGGCCGCGACACACCACTGGAAGTTGACTGGATTCAAGTGAAAAAATTATAATTTATGACGCGCTACGAAGTAGCGCAATCATCACTATGGCAAAAAAAGAAATAAAAACAATCATAAAATTGCAAATGCCGGCGGGAGAAGCAACACCCGCCCCACCCGTAGGGCCGGCGTTGGGTCAGCACGGACTCAATATCGGCGAGTTTGTAAGCCGGTTTAACGAGGCGACCAAAGATAAAAAAGGAAATATTATTCCGGTGGAAATTACGGTCTATCAAGATCGCACATACGATTTTATTTTAAAAACGCCGCCCGCTTCCGATCTTTTGCGCAAAGCCGCGGGAGCATCAAAAAAAATTAATAAAACACAACTTCGTCAAATCGCCGAGCAAAAAATGGCGGATTTAAATGCCAATGATCTTAACGCCGCAGAGCGTATAATCGCCGGTACCGCCCGCTCGATGGGCATTATAGTGGAATAATAAAAGAGTATTTTCTTGCAGGAAAAAAAGATTGCCGATATGCTATGTCTATGGAGGTAATACCACAAGAGCCATCGAAAAAAGAATTGCATCAGCAGCGAAGGGAGGAACGACGGGAATCGGCGGAGCAAGCGCAACAGAAAAAAAAGATCATGCGCATAATGTGGTGGGTGGCAGGTATTACGGCGGCGGTTGTGTTTATCGGCGGGATTGTCTGGGCAATTATCGTTAACAAACCAACGCCTCTTGGCGAGGATTTCTCGCGCGTCATGCCTTACGAAGGAGCAACGCATATTACGGAAGGAGAAAAGGTCACCTACCGATCGAATCCGCCCACATCTGGCGATCATTGGCCGGATCCTCTGCGCGATGGCGTTTATGATGAGCAAAAACCCGACGAAGCAATTGTGCATAGCATGGAGCACGGGCGCGTGTGGATTTCTTATCGGCCTTCTTTGTCCAATGAAGCAAACGAACGACTGCGCGCGCTTACGAAAGGCGAAGTTCGTATTATCATGACCCCGCGGCAAGAAAATGAAATGGACATAGCACTGGCGGCGTGGAACCGGCTGGATACTTTTGATTTGAATGCGGACGGCTCTTTTGACGAAAATCGGATAAAAGATTTTATTCGGCGGTGGCGCGACAAAGGGCCGGAGTATGTCCCGCAGATGACCGGGAAGACTTACTGATATGTATCACCTTATCATTATCGGCGGAGGGCCTGGGGGTGTGGCCGCGGGTGTTTATGCCGCGAGAAAGAAAATAAAAACATTGTTGATTACTGAATCCTTCGGCGGGCAATCTATGGTGTCGGCGGATGTGCGAAATTGGATCGGTACCAAATCAATTTCCGGTTTTGATCTTGCAAAAAATCTTGAGGAGCATCTGCGCGCGCAAGAGAGCATAGATATCCGTTCACCTGAATTAGTAAAAATAGTAAAAGGAAAAGAAAAAGTATTTTTGGTGGAGACTGATAAAGGCAATACGTTTGAGACTAAAACCATTATTTTGACAAGCGGGTCGCGCCACCGCGTATTGAATGTGCCCGGAGAGAAAGAATTTGAAGGGAAGGGGGTGGTATATTGCAGTACCTGCGACGCGCCTATTTTTGCCGGGAAAACCGTAGCCGTGGTGGGTGGCGGCAACGCGGGCCTTGAAGCCGTCGTAGATCTTTTTCCGTACGCGAGGAAAATATATCTTTTAGAGTATGGCGACGCACTCAAAGGAGATCCTATTACGCAAGAGCGGATAAAAAATGGTTCTAAACCAGTCGAGATTATTTTTAACGCGCAAACGGAAGCGGTAGTGGGAGAAAAGTTTGTAAGAGGATTGCGTTATAAAGATCGTATCTCCGAAGAAACAAAAGAATTAAAACTCGATGGCGTATTTGTAGAGATTGGCGCTACCCCCAATTCCGCAATGGTGAAAGATCTGGTAGAATTGAATACGCGCGGCGAAGTGCTGATTGATTCTAAGACCGGCAAAACATCGCGTGAGGGCATTTGGGCCGCCGGCGATGTAACGGATGACCCGTTCAAACAAAATAATATCTCCGCGGGAGATGCCGTGAAAGCCGCGCTGTCGGTTTATCAATATTTGTTAGCGCATAAAATATGAAAATCGCAATAAATGGATTTGGCAGAATAGGAAGAATATTTTTTAGGCAGGCGTATGGCAAGAGCGATGTTGATATTGTGGCGGTAAACGATCTTGGTTCAAAAGAAAATCTCTTGTATTTATTAACGTATGATTCTGTGTATGGGCGATATGAAAAAGAACCACACGGCGTACAATTTTTCCAGGAGAAAAACCCGGCATATTTGCCGTGGGGCGATTTAGGCGTGGATGTGGTGGTTGAATCAACGGGTATGTTTGCGACTTACGAAAAATCAAAAGCGCATTTGAATGCGGGGGCAAAAAGAGTGGTTATTAGCGCGCCGGCAGACGATGCCGTTGACACATTGCTTATTGGTGTTAATGACAATAAGTTTGTAAACGCTAAACCGATTACCGGTAACGCGTCGTGCACCACCAATTCCGTCGCCCCGGTGCTTGCGATTTTAGAAGAGCATTTTGGCATTGAGAAAGCGGGTATGACGACAGTTCATGGCTACACCGCGAACCAAAATCTCGTTGACGGCCCTTCCTTGACTGGAGCTCCGGAGGGCAAGTCCCCTGATATGCGGCGAGGGCGAGCGGCCGCAGTTAATATAATTCCTTCCCCCACGGGGGCGGCGCGCGCGGTGATTCAATCATTGCCAGATCTTCACGGAAAATTTGACGCGATCGCCATCCGTGTTGCCGCGATAACCGGCTCGTTGAGCGTAACCACCGCATTGCTCAAAAAAAATACCACAAGCGAAGAAGTAAACGCCGTATTTCAAAACGCCGCAAAAGAAGAACGATGGGCAAAGGTATTAAAAGTGACGAATGACCCCATTGTTTCTGCCGATATCATTGGCGAACCGTACGGCGCCATTATTGATTTATCGCTTACCAACGTGATAGATGGCAACCTTGCCAAAGTATTTTCTTGGTATGATAATGAATGGGGGTACTGTGCCACATTGGTGAAGCATGTGGAAGCGCTGAAAGCGTTGCTATGAAATCACAAATCATAAATAACAAATTACAGATAAATTCCAACACAAAAATTTCAAACCATTTGGAAATTAAATTTTTTGAGTTCGTTTGTTATTTAGCACTTGTAATGTGAGATTTATGCTGATTCACTTTGCCGCCGATCACGCCGGGTTTAATCTTAAAGAAAAACTTAAGGCGTTTCTGCAAGAACGGGGCTATGAGATAAAAGATCACGGCGCTTTTGTGTACGATGAAAATGATGATTATCCTGACTTTATGCACTTGGCGGTCAAGGCGGTAGCTGAAAACCCCGAGCATAATCGAGGGATATTTATTGGCGGCTCCGGGCAAGGAGAAGCCACGATTGCCGCGCGTTATCGCGGGATACGGATTGCCGTTTGCGATGATGCTGAAAAATCCGAAGAGAAAGCAAAAACGTGGCGCGAGCATAATGATTCAAATGTGCTTGCGATAGGGGCGCGGTTTGTTCCCGAAGAAGTCATCAAAAGAGTCCTGCTTACATGGCTTGAAACGCCGTTTTCAGGGGAGGAGCGGCATAAACGACGTATTGCAAAAATAGATCGTTAACGTGTCATACCTTGACAGAAACGAAGGCGGGTAATACTTTATTTGTAGAAAAACCAAGGGCCGTTAGCTCAGTTGGTAGAGCGCGCCGTTCGCATCGGCGAGGTCAGGAGTTCGAATCTCCTACGGTCCACTCGACTCGTTCCTCGCTTCGCTCGTCATTCACTCGTGGCAAGCCACCTGACATATTTGCATGTATTTGGTTGGCTGCTTGAACGAGTCGAGTGCCCTGAGCGAATCCGAGCGAACGAAGTGAGTCGAGGATGAGTCGAACGGGCATAACAACGTATAAATTATGTTTTACGTTTACATGGTAAAAAATAATAGTAACAAGCTTTATATCGGAATATCTCGGAATCCGAACTTTCGTCTAAAAGAACACAATACACAACGCGGTTCTGTCTTCACAAAATCAGGTAATTTCAATTTAGTGTTTCAAGAAGAATATCCTACTCTCGTAGAAGCGCGCCAACGCGAAATTCAAATTAAAAAATGGCGCCGTGATAAAAAAGAGGCGCTCTTCCATCGCTATCAAAAGGGATTGCCAACAAAAATATAAAAACACAACAAAAGGAGGTGACAAGCCCCAAAGCAAACGGGGCTTTTTTTTACGCCACCGCATACGCTGCAACCGCTTTCTGAAGCTCCAGCCACGCCCGCAATTCCTCAATAACGCGGTTCAAACTGAATAAACGACAGTCCACCAAATTTGGTGGTCTATTCTTAAGATAGTTCGGACGCATTTCGCCGCCTGCTTGCCCGTCCGAAGCCAAGAGGCGAAGGA
>CAYHZX010000006.1:0-10951 GCA_964361355.1 uncultured Candidatus Saccharibacteria bacterium
TATCAATCGCCGCGCTGGCGTTTGCCATGGGGCTGGTATATACCGCGCACACGAGCGCCGTCGGCGCTTCCTTTGGCTTTGAGAAAAATGCCGAGCATCGAAAAAGCGCGGACGCTGAAAGCGTAGCAGGGTGCATGTTGTCATGCCAAGACATGCGCGCCGGCTTACTTGAGATGAATCCAAGTTCTCCAAACTATACTCGCCAACAGGAGAAGATCGCGGCAAAGTCCGAGCAGTGCCTTCTCATGAATGAACTCGCCGGCTTTCCGTACGGCAAAGAGGAAATTCTTGCCAGCTGCGGACTAGCTGCGCCTCACTGTGTGGAGGTGACTCCTGAACAAGTCCATTCTGGCGCCTGCGCCGACCTTTCCTTTATTAAAGAGTCAAACCTGCCGCAATGCTGCTCTCTTGAAGGCGGGCCGAGCGGCGACTTGATTTGCGGAGTAGACGCAGAGTGGACGGTTGGTGTCGCCGCCTTTCCTGTGTGCTATGTTCCAAATTCCTGAAAAGCGGACAAAATTTCCTTTCGCTCACCGCCTGCCTCGGAGGGAAGCGAAGCTTCACCTTCGGGGTTCCCGCAAAAAACTCCCGCGATGGGAGTTTTTTGCTTTGGATGAATCACATTATTGACATTGAGCCCTATGAGGGGTATATTAATGTATGGCAAACGATAATGTTATCTTACGGTTCAATAACGTATCCTTCGGCTATGGATTCAACAAGCCTATTTTGCATGAGGCAAATTTTTCTCTGCGGCGGGGGAGTAAGCTTGCGCTCATGGGACAAAACGGAGCCGGGAAAAGCACCATTTTTAGTCTCATCACCGCGTCGCTTCAACCCGAAGAAGGTATGGTTGCGGTAGATAGGGAACTAAGTATCGCCGTATCTCGCCAAGTTATTCCTCCAGACCAGTTGAACCTTACGGCGCGGGAATTTTTTGAAAGTGTTTTTCCAAAAAAAGTTTATAATATAGACCGGCGAATCGAAAAGGTGCTTGGGGTAGTGCATCTTAAAGCACCCTTGGAGCGGGAAATAAGATCGTTTTCCGGCGGCCAACAGGCGCGGCTATTGCTTGCTTCAGCACTCATCCAAAACCCCGACCTCCTGCTTTTAGATGAGCCAACCAACAACCTTGATCCCGAGGGTCTTGCTCACCTCGCGCAATTCCTTAAAGACTACAAGAATACCTGTATCGTTATCTCCCACGACGCGGAATTTTTGAACTCGTTTACGACCGGCGTTTTTTACCTTGATGTTTTTACCCGCCACGTTGAGCAATACGCGGGCAATTATCACGATGTGGTTAAGGAAATCGCCGCTCGTATTGGACGGGAACAAATGAAAAATGTCCGTTTGGAAAAAGACATCGCTCACCGCAAGGATCAAGCGGGTTTTTTCGCCCAAAAAGGCGGGCACATGCGTGACGTAGCGCGAAAAATGCGTGAGAAAATTGAATCGCTGGAAGAAGAAAAAGTAGAAGTCCGCCGGGAAGACAGGACTATTCGCGCGTTCGTCATACCTTGTCAGGAAAACATTTCCGGAGAAATCCTTAGTATAAAATCCGTTTCCATCGCGCGCCATGGCAAGCTAATGAATGTGAAAGCAAATATCTCGCTAAAGGGTAAAGACCACCTCCTTATTGCGGGACCAAATGGCATTGGCAAGACCACGCTTTTAGGGAGTATCGCCGATAGAAAAGCCACCGGAACAAAAATAGAGCCGGGTATCCGCGTGGGATATTATCGGCAGGATTTTTCTACGTTGGATCCGAAGGAAACCGTGTACCGTTCGCTTGCGGAAGTCACACAAGGAGATTCGCCGGACCACACACTCCGCTCTGTAGCGTCGGGATTTCTTCTGGACGCGGAGACACTGCAAAATACCGTCGGCAGTCTTTCTGAAGGACAAAAAGGCCTTGTGATGTTCGCGCGTCTCGTGCTGCAGAGGCCGGGTGTTTTAATTCTAGACGAACCGACAAACCACATTAATTTTCGCCACCTGCCTGTTATCGCCGAGGCGTTGGATAAATATAATGGCGCGATGATACTCGTCAGCCATGCCAAGGAATTTGTAAAAAAGATTCGCATTGACGAAACGCTAGACCTCGCCGCACTCGCAAAAAAGTGATAAAATACCTTGAATATGGACAAAAAACAGTTTATACAACACATTGAAGGGTTGCGGAGGTCGCGGGTTATTACCTATGTAACAAGCGACAGGCAGGGGCCTTTTAACGCGCGAATCGCGATGGACGTAATCCCGCTTGTAAGCAAACAGCTCCAAACTATTAGGAAAACACAAAGCATTGATCTCGTCCTTTATAGCGCTGGCGGAGACACGATGGTGCCATGGCGGTTAGTTTCAATGATTCGCGAGTATTGCGACAAATTTTCGGTTCTCGTTCCCTACAAGGCGCATAGTGCTGCAACAATGATCGCGCTCGGGGCTGATGAGATTGTAATGAGCGATCTTTCGGAGATTTCGCCGATTGACCCTTCCACCGCTAATGTGTTTAATCCGGTAGATCCGCAAAATCCACAAAACAAAATTCCGATATCCGTCGAAGACGTGATGGCGTATTTTGATTTGGCGAAAAATAAATTCGGCATTAAAAACGACGAAGAACTGTCGCGTGTATTCA
Organism: uncultured Candidatus Saccharibacteria bacterium; assembly: GCA_964361355.1. Taxonomy (GTDB): domain Bacteria; phylum Patescibacteriota; class Minisyncoccia; order Ryanbacterales; family CAYHZD01; genus CAYHZD01. The sequence continues at coordinate 2,642 of CAYHZX010000006.1, forward strand.
TGAAGTTCGTTGAGTCCAATCCGCAAATTCATCCGCTCGCACTCGGCAATGTTAATCGCATTCATAATTTGATCCGTGTTCTTGCCAAGCGTCTTTTGAAAAGCCACAAAACGCCGATGAAGGAAGAAGAAATTGAAAAACTGGTTGATTACTTCACGGAAAAATTGTATTCGCACCAATATTTTATCGGTCGGAAAGAAGCCAAAGAAGATTTAGGGCTAAAAACCGTTGTGGACGCGAATGATATTCTTTCAAAAGTGATGACCGATCTTTATGAAGAATACAATAAAGAATTGGATTTCGGTAAAATGTGGAATCCGGAAAACGAGCTTGGGGCGAATGCCATGCAAAACAGGAGGGATTACAAAATCGCCTACATCGAAAGCTCCCAGCTTTCAAATTATTACGATATTTCCGTTGAATACCGTAAACAGCAGGTAAATATGGTTCAACAAACCCCCCAAGGCCCGATTCAAGTCCCGCAAGAGCAGGTTGGGTGGAGAATTTTGAGCCAGGGGTGGAGATAGTTTTATGACCATAAACACACTAGGAAAACTACCAGAAAGATAAAGATCTTTATTTGCAAAATAATAATCTTTATCAGGATTACGCTGATAAAAATTTCAAATTGAGCGATACAATAAATAATCAAAAAATTGAGATTTCGAATTTAAAAAATGAGATACAAAGAATTTACGACAAGAACAACTATTTAAAATAGATTCTATGCCCTCACTAAACTGGAAACGTAAAAGAAAAACCGGGCAGATTTTCTGACTTCTTTTTGATTTATCTATCCAAGTTTGTTATTCTATATGTATGGCAACTAAAGCAAAAACCCCAGTATTTTTTATAGCCACGAGAGCCAAGAAAAAGCCGGTAAAAGTTTCTTTCTTTACAAAAACAGGTAAGCAGGTTGCTTTTGACGCCGTAAAAAAAGTAAAGACAAAAGAAGGTGTGCGTTTCTATGTCAAAACGTGGACTTCCAAGAAACGATAATGTCAAAGAAGATTAAGGTAACTTCTACAGATTTTGATTTTGGTGTTGGCGATATAATCCCATCTACGCAAGAAGCATATCATCGAGGAGAATTTGAAGGGTTAGTGAGAAAAGCAGAAAAAGATTCTTTGGTGAAATTTAAAGGCACAGTCGGTTTCAAATTGGACACCGAACTGGAAACTGATGAACGATTTCCTGGCGATGGAGAAATTTTTGTTTTTATCATTCAGTATTTTGCCGTTGCGAGCGAGTACGCGCGGCGCGACATAGATAATATGGCAAAAACAATACTCGATGTCCTGAAGGGAAGGTTTTATCGAGACGATAGCCAAGTCAAAACCCTATTGGTTGGTAAGAAAATAGAGAAGCGGGTGCCGCAAAACTTTGCTTATGTTGCAATAAAGAAATTGAGTGCAACGCAGGATGTTGACGCTCTTAAAATTTCTGGTTTGGAGCGATCCGTAACCATGTTTCAAGAACTCAAGAGCAAGGGAGTGTTGTAGATACCTCTCCCACCGCTTTCAGAACAAAAAAATGGTTCGACCAACGCTCACCACAAATCGTGGCGTATTTAGATTCCCTCCCCTGTATTGACTATTCGCCATTGGTACCAATATAATATCTAATATGGATTACGAAACGTTAGCGCCTGGAGAGGCGGTCAATAAGACAATCGACGCCCTTGCGGAGCGCGGCATTAAAGCGGTTGTGGTGAACAATCGCGCGGAAGCCCTTGAGAAAATAAAATCACTCATTCCAAAAGGCGCCTCTGTCATGAACGGCTCCTCCCGCACACTAGAAGAAATCGGCTTTGTTGACTATTTGAAATCGGGGAACCATGGCTGGAAGAATCTCCATGAGGAAATCCTTACAGAGAAAGGCCCCGCAAAACAAGCGATACTTCGCAAACAAGCGGTTCTCTCGGATTATTATCTTGGGAGCGCTCACGCAATCGCGGAAACAGGCCAGCTTGTCATTGCCTCAAATTCCGGCAGCCAGCTGCCGCATATTGTTTTCACCTCGCCGAATCTTATATTTGTTGTCGGTATGCAAAAAATAGCCCCCAATCTTGATGCGGCATTGGCGCGTGTTCGCGAGTATGTTCTCCCGTTTGAGGATAAACACATGAAAGACGCTGGGTATGGCGGTAGCGCTATCTCCAAACTTCTTATATTTGAGCGAGAACCCATCTTTATGGGAAGAAAAGTTGAAGTCATCTTCGTCAACGAGAAATTGGGGTTTTGATTTATCTTTTTGAGAAATAGTGAGTATTCTTGGCCTCTTTAAGAAGGACGACATCGATTTTGATACGCGGGCTCAAAATGAGCGCACATAGCTGATCGTTTTTCTTCCTCTTCAAATATATCGCGCAGGCGGGAAGCGAGTGTGGCATAGCACGGCTCCTTTCCTTTCGTGGGAAGGATTGCGCAAAGCTCGGTTCCTTGATTCACAAGGCCTCCACCCCAAAAATCAACAATAACATTGATTGCTCCAATCACACACTGGCGATAGTAATCCGCGTCTTGAGGGACCTTCTCGCATATATCGCGGATTTTTTGCGGATTACGGAGTGTATGGCCCGCAGCATCCCGTCCAAAACTTTTAAAACATACGGGTATCATGTTTGCGGGCGCTGATAAGCATTCGGGCGCGACACGGTCAAAGTCATAGGCAAAAAGCGTAAGCATCCAGCTTGTCTGCATTTGATAGCACTGAAATTGTACGCCATGCGATTGATCAATCGCGTTGCAGGGGAAATGAGGATTATTATTCGCCCATTTAGTATCATGCCCGGGGATGGCCCCGAATCCTTGCGCGGCTACGATGTTTTCCATAAAAACGCCGCCGTAGCAAGAGCCGCGGTCATAGTCGGTCGCAAGAAGGTCGCAGGTGCGAAGCGTTTGCGGAAGGTCATAATCCTCATACGCCATAAGGCCGTGGCCAATGCCATGCAAGCATTCAAATCGTCCAAAAAGTGTCGGAAACGCATCGCATACGTCTTCCACATTTTTTGCAAGGTTATTCGTGCCTTGCTCGGCAAGAAACGCCTCAAGGGCGCCGTGATAAAATCCGGAGTGGCACGAGGCATCGCCTTCTGCGAAAATGTTTGCCCCGAACTGTTCATAGGCAAGCCGTCCGATGAGATGCGCTTCTCGGTGGCAGTCGATGTTTGATCCTCCGCCGGAATCGAAAAGAAGATCATCCATAACGGCGCGCGCACCTGCTTGCGAAAGAAGTTCTTTTAATCGAATTTCGTTTTTTGTCGCCTCAACCATATTTATGTTTGCAAGAAGCTCTTTGGTTTTCTCCTTGGCAAGAGAAGGGCTTTGTTTTTTTGAGGTTTTTTTGGGGGGATTATTTTGGAGCATGTCTCCTTCCACCACAACAACCCCCGTACGATCGGGGAATATATGATCGTGATAGCGCCATTCTCCCGCTCGCTCAAAGGTAAATGACCACGAGGCACCGGCGCGTACGGTGTCTTTCGGATCAAAAGCGGGATAGACCGCGTGGGTCGGGTGGATATCAGAAGCGGGCCAGTGTCCTTCTTTGTCCGCGTTTAAAAATGTCGCCATTTCTCCCGCCCGAATCGTGAGTTTTCGCGGATGAAATCCCTTTTCGTCAATACGAATTGTATGAGGCCCGCCCTGGCTTGCATCCGGCAAAGCGGGCCTGCCTTGCTCACGTCGGGCAGGTGCTGGCATCTTCAATATCCCGCCTCGGCGCGGTTCGTTATATTTTTGGTAGGCAAAAAATCCTCCCATTCCCGCCGCCATCACTCCCAATATAATAAGAAAACGCAATATTATCGCCATATGCAATAGATAGTATCACAATTTTTTGCCTAATAGAAAAGGAGAAAAACAAATCCGGGCGCTTTTAATTTTTACAAAATTATGGTAACATTAACCGTATGGATCAGGAGATGATTTTGGAAGTGAACAATCTTTCGGTAACACTCGATAGCGAAAATATACTTTACGATATTTCGTTTGGCGTAAAACGGGGTGAGGCGTTAGCGATCATCGGCCCCAATGGGGCAGGCAAAACAGTGCTTTTTCGAGCCCTTCTCGGCCTCATCCCTTATAGCGGGAAAGTTCATTGGAAAGAGGGAATAAAGATTGGGTATGCTCCACAAAAACTTACTATTGATAAATTGATGCCGCTTTCGGTAGAGGAATTTTTTTTGTTAAAATCTGACCGCTTCTGGTTTCCGCGAAATGAATTTCTCGATCATATTCATCACGAACTTGATGTGGTCGGCCTTCCCGTAGCGATACTGCGGAAATCCATCGGCGAAATTTCCGGAGGAGAATTACAGAGGATTTTGATTTCATGGGCAATTATGAATCACCCGGATGTTCTCCTTTTTGATGAACCGACCGCGGGGATTGATGTCGGTTTTGAAGAGACTATCTACACTCTCTTGCATCGTCTTCAAGATGAACGCGGCACTACTATTCTTTTGATTTCTCATGATCTTGAGGTGGTGTATCGGTATGCGGAGCGGGTGCTTTGTATCAATAAAAAAATGATATGTCACGGCAAGCCGCGGGAAGTATTAAGTCCCCAAGAGCTTACAAAGCTTTACGGCGAAGGAGGATTTTATCATCATTTTAATGGCATGGCGCATTGAGGGGGATATTATATGGAGCCGTCTTTTGTACAATCCATTCTCATCGCAACCTTCATAGGCATTGCCTCGGGGAGTATAGGTTCGTTCGTGCTCTTGCGTCGCATGGCGTTAGTGAGTGACGCGCTCTCCCATGTAGCATTGCCGGGGATTGCCTTAGCGCTCGCCTATCGTATTGATCCATTCTGGGGAGTCCTCGTTTTTCTCTTGTCAGCAGTGATTATTGTATGGTGGCTGGAGATGAAGACAAAACTTCCCGCTGAAGCTATTGTGGGGCTTCTCTTTACGGCAAGTTTAGCGGTGGGGATTTTGATTATTCCCGACGAGGAACTGATAGAATCGCTTTTTGGAGCATTTCCCGCGCTTTCGCCAATGCTTCTTGCCGTGTTTGTTATCGGTTCCGGATTCGCCTCCTTTCTTGTTTTTCATTTCGCGAGTCGATTTGTTTTTATGACCGTTTCTCCCGAGCTCGCGGCGGTTGACGGCATACGAGAGCGTTACCAACTTTTCCTTCTTCTCATTTTCGCATTCGTCGTGGCTCTCGGAATAAAACTTATAGGCACTCTTCTTATGGGAGCGCTCGTTATTATTTCCGCCTTGGTCGCAAAAAACATAGCCCGCGACATGAAAGGATATATTATTATCTCGTCTCTCATCGGGGGCTTTGTAGCCATTGGAGGCATATCTTTCTCAAAATTTTTTGGTTATCTGCCGGGGCCCACCGTGATTCTTTTTGGTATTTTACTTTTTCTTCTTTCGCTTCCTTTCAAAAGATAAAGGGTGCTATACTGGGGGTATCTAATCTCCTTGCGTTATGAATAAAGTATCATTTCATATATTACGCGTGGGGCTTGCGATCACCTTTTTGTGGATCGGCATTTTGATTATTCGCCAGCCGGAAGCATGGGGAGGATATATACAGCCATGGGTGGCAGATTTTTTGCCGATTCCCCTTACGCAAGCGATGACGGGAACAGCATTTCTGGATATCGCGATCGGCGCATTACTTTTAATTGACTGGAAAACGTGGCTTGCGGCATTGCTCGCGGTACTGCATCTTGCCATTGTCCTTACGGTAAGCGGGATTACCGACATTACCGTGCGCGATATAGGGCTTCTTGCCGCCGCTCTCGCAGTGATGGTCGAATCCTTACCTTACGCATTAAAAGCCCGTCTTAATATTAATAAAAATAGCGTATGAATAAATTACTTATCTTTATTATTATCGGCATTATCGCGGTGGGCGGCTATTTTTTATGGGGAAGGGAAGAGCAAGCGCCAGCGACTATTGAGCCGCAAGCTCGTTTTATTTCCTATACCGACAACGGCTACACGCCTTCCGCCATTATAATAAAAGCAGGCGAGGAAGTCGCGTTCAAAAACGATAGTTCCAAAACGATGTGGCCCGCTTCGGCAATGCATCCCACGCACGCGGTGTATCCTGCTACCGGCGGCTGCCTTGGCAGCACGTTTGACGCCTGCGCGGGCATTCAACCCGGCGATGCGTGGTCATTTATTTTTGATATTCCCGGCGCATGGAAGTATCACGACCATTTGAGCCCCACCTATTTCGGCGTCATTACGGTGGAATAAACCCCTCACCTTTTTAGACAAACAAGTACCACTTTTAGTATAGCAAATCAAATGATGCCCACGAGACGTTTGCCTTAAAAATTGAGCCGTTCTATAATAGAGGCATTATGAATAAACACGCCTATATGCTGACCGTCGCAGGCATTTTTGCCGTGATTGGCATATTGCATGCCTTGCGATTGTGGTTTGGCTGGGAGGGGATCATCGGCGGCTGGATGGTGCCGCAATGGTTAAGCTGGGTTGCGGTGGTGGTTGCCCTTTTTCTCGCCTACCAAGGTCTCCAATTTTCTAAAAGGCAGTAAGGGAGGGGGTTTTATGGAATCGCGTGAAAAAGCGCTGTTTGGGGCCGGATGTTTTTGGTGTATAGAGGCAGTGATCGTAACCGAAATTGTCCCGCTCTCAAATTTTTTTGAAGCAGAAAAAGAGCATCAGGATTATTATCGCACAAACAAGAAAGCTCCGTATTGTCAGATCGTTATTGAGCCGAAACTAAAACACGTTGAAGAAACATTTGGAAATAAACTGAAAAAATTTTGACTAATCATTTTTTGTAAAGAAGCGTGTGTTGGAGAACCAAAACGGGAGAGCTTTATATAAGGGCAGAATAGAGAGAAGATAGCGGAGGAGGGCTGCGCGTTTGAGAATCCAGCTCATGAGGCCTCGTAGGCGGATCCAACCACAATCAAGAATCGCATATTTACCACCGAGGGAGATAAGGAGAAGAGGTTTTTTGTGGCGATAAAGTTTCGGCGCGCGGTTTTTAAGAAGACCGGCGGTTGTTTCCGCCCCGTATTTTCCGTGCCGTATAGCGACTTGCGCGGTCATGGGTTCGGGTTTGCCGGTAGCGGGGTTCGGGCAGTAAGCGGCATCGCCTAAAATAAAAACATTTTGGCAGTTGGGAAGCCGCAATGTTTGATCCACCCCAGCACTTCCTGCTTTTTCTTTTATGATTTCCGTCCATTGATCGAAAAATGAGTTTGCTTTGACTCCCGCAGTCCAGAAAAGAATATCATAAGGAAGCGAGAAGCCATCAAAAAACGCTTCGTTTGCGGTAACGGATTTTATCGATTTTTCAAAAATAATGGTAATGCCAAGCGCTTCCAAGCGTTTTTTTGCTACGGCTTGCAGCCACGGAGATCCGCCGGGGAGGAGTGTTGTCCCGGCTTCAATAATAGTGACATGTATCGAGGAGAGAGGTTGACTGTGGTGGCGCGCAAGTTTTTTTATAAAACCAATAAGTTCGGCGGCAACCTCGCAACCCGTAAACCCGCCTCCGCCAATAACGATGTGAATCGGCTCGTGTTTTGCTTTGCGCGCGAAGAGCTCGTCAATGGCGTTGCGTGCTTCCAACACGTCAGGAATTGTCTTAAAACCATGAGCGTATTCTTGCAGGCGAGGGATATTATAAAAATTTGTCTCGGCGCCAAGAGCAAGCAGAAGAAAATCGTAGGGTTGCTCGCCGCTTTGCGTAAAGACACAGCTATCGCGTTTGAGGTTAACGCGTTCTAAGCGGTCATTTTTTATCTCAATTGATTGATGGGCAAAGATATCGGCAAAAGAAATTGCCGCGCGTTGTTTGAAGCGCTCCCAATCAATCGGTTTTTTTTCTGAAAGATTGGCAGTGGCAAGTTCATAGTAATCGCTCGGCAGCCCGTGATAAGCATTTTGATCAACCAAAATAATGCGCGCGTCTACTCGCCGTCGTATAAGTCCCTTTGCCGCCGCGATACCCGCGTACCCGCCGCCTACAATAAGAACTGTTTTCCGCATTAGGTTTAGTATAGAAAAAAATAGTTGTTTTGTATATAAACCGGTACAGTTCTTAAACAATTCGTGTGACCTTCTTTGTACTACCCACAATTCGGTCTCCGAAAAACCGTTAAGTTCTGTATTGGTGTCTGTATTGTACCAAGCTCGCACTTATTTTCAAAACAAATGATGTGGCACGCGCGGAGCGCGTGGTGAAGCGAAACTAAAGCGTACGCTCGGTTTCTGCGCGCCTCGTCCGCTCCCTTCGGTCGCGGAAGCAAAAACCAAAAATTTCCTTTCATTTTTTTGTCGGCTCCCCCCACACCCCCCGCCGA
>CAYHZX010000007.1:0-4708 GCA_964361355.1 uncultured Candidatus Saccharibacteria bacterium
GGATATTTTCAAACAGACACCGCATTTTTTTTAAGCAATATCTATGACCATAAAACGGGATACAGAGCTACTTTTTGAAATAGGATGCTTCCGATTCTTACCGCGAACGTGGAAGCGGTTTTTAAATCCCGATGTACAAAATAATGCCGAACACACGCTCCGTGTTGCGTGGGTTGCGTTGACATTGGCGAGACATGAACGAAAAGGAGACCACGAGAAAATAATAAAAATGGCGCTTATTCATGATCTCGGCGAAAGTCGTTGCGGTGACGTTGATTATCTTTCCCGACAATATGTTGAGCGGCATGAGAGTCAAGCAATAAAAGATATTTTTAACGATACAGCGCATGATCAGGAAATGGTAAAATTTTATCATGAATATGAAAAGCGAGAATGCATTGAGGCAAAATTAGTAAAAGATGCGGACAATCTCGATGTGGAATTTGAACTGCGGGAACTAGAGAGTCGAGGACACGACCTCGGGGTTGTTTGGAACAAAAATCGCAAAAAGTTTGTCTATACGAGGCTTTATACGCCTTCCGCAAAGCGCATGTGGCGCGAGATCCATAAAGCTAATCCCCACGATTGGCATCTTAAAGGCAGGAACAGGTTCAACGCAGGGGATTGGGGGAACAAAAAGAGATAGATGGTCCGAAATCTCCTGTTAAAATAAAAAATATGTACTCAACGCGGAATTTAATTTCCGATGTTTGGTCCTATGTGAGGACTTATAAAAAATATTTTTGGCTGGCGACATTCTATCGAATAGTCGGCGATTTGGCGTGGCTTTACCCTCCGTACGCGTTCGCTGTTATGGTAAATTTTTTCAGTAATTACACGCCCGCAAAACCCCTAGCACCCCTCTATACGGCCTTCTTTCTGACCATAATCGCTACAATCGTTCGATATGGGGGAATGTATTGCGCAAAATCAACCATGTTTAGAATTTCTGAAAAAACCGCCTTAGACGTAGAGCTTAAATCAATCAAACATTTAATGCTTCTCGATATATCTTGGCATGAAAAAGAAAGTGCCGGGAGTAAATTCAAACGCATTGAACGAGGGGCATTAAGCATAAATCGGATCCTTAGAATTTGGATAAATAACATTATCGAAATTGTGATTAACCTTGTGGGAATAATATTGATTATTCTTAAATTTGATTTTGGCATAGGTGTCGCGGTCTCAATTTTTTTGATAACGTATTATTTTCTCGCTCATTTTTATCGCAAGCGAGCGGTACTCGCTTCAGATGTTGTAAACGCGAAAGAAGAATATAGGAGCGGAATAATTTTTGAGTCCATAAACAACATACGAAGTGTCAAAGTAATGTCTATGGCTAATAAAATCTTAGATATACTCTCTACCAACGCAGCAGATCTTTTTGAGACGATTAAAAAACGTATTTATTGGTTTCAAGCCGGCAATTCTCTTAGAAATTTTTACGCCCATATCTTCCGAATTGGTGCTATGATTTTTATAGTTTATGGCGTGTTGGAAGGAAAATATGAGATTGGCTTTCTTGTCCTTTTCACCGGCTACTTTGGAAGTGTTTGGCAATCAATAGGTGAACTTACCGATGTTTCGGAAGATTTCGCGATTGCAAAGAATGCTGTCTTCCGAATGCAAACAATACTCAACACTCCCATAACGATTGATGATGAGAACGGAAAAATAAAATTTCCCAACAGGTGGAAAACAATATCGGTAAAAAATGTTTCTTTTTCCTATCAAGACAAACTCGTATTGGATGATGTGTCATTCGAAGTAAAACGGGGAGAGAAAGTTGGCATTGTTGGTTTATCGGGTGCGGGAAAATCTACCTTATTTAAGCTCCTGCTTAAAGAATATGAATCGTATAATGGCGAAATTGCTTTCGATGGCGTTGCTCTCAAAAACATTAGCAAGAAAGATTACTTTAATCATTTGGCGGTTGTCCTTCAGGACACCGAACTTTTTAATGCGTCACTTCGCGATAATATCACGATTACAAATCAAAAAGAGGAAAAAAATGAAAAACTTCTTGAAAACTCTATTAAGACAGCGCATGTGAGGGATTTTATGGCGAAGTTGCCCGATGGGATTGAGTCAGTGATCGGAGAAAAAGGAATAAAATTATCAGGAGGAGAAAAGCAAAGAGTTGGGATCGCGAGGGCAATATTCAAAAACCCGCAGATTCTTCTCCTTGATGAGGCAACTTCGCATTTAGATATTGAATCCGAGGAAAAAATCAAAGATTCTCTGCATAAATTTTTGAAAAGCGTAACGGCAATTGTAATTGCTCATAGGCTTACTACCATCAAAGAGATGGATAAAATCATTGTTATTGAGAATGGAAAAATTATAGAATCCGGAAACTTTGCTGGTCTTTACGGAGCAAAAAGAAGATTTTTTGAATTGTGGGAAAAACAGAAACTTTAACTAAAGTTTCTGTGGCACCCCCCCCGCTGGGTTGTATCATACACTTTGAATTACGAAATTGATGGCTCGGGTATTGCATTTTCTTTTTGTCTTAATCCCCGTTCAGTTTTTCGCTTCGCTGCGCTCGCGAAAAATCTTCACAGGCGAGCCCTACAACAAAAAGAAAATGCAACACCTCTCGCCATTTTTCATTTCGTAATTCAAAGTATACAGATTCTTGAGGAAAAGCGAAAAATATGATAACCTCGGGGAATGACGGGAAAACAACGTATTGCTCGTTCGCCTATCGTGGTGGTATTGGGACATATTGATCACGGGAAAACTACCTTGCTTGATACGCTGCGGAAAACAAAAATAGCAGGACGAGAGTCCGGCGGCATTACCCAACATGCCGCCGCTTATGAATTGCCGCATCTCTCGGCAAGCTCGGGACACGTCAGGCGCATTACGTTTATTGATACCCCTGGGCACGAAGCGTTTGAGGCGATGCGCAAACGAGGCGCTCGGCTTGCCGATATCGCGGTGTTGCTTGTTGCCGCCGATGACGGGGTTAAGCCCCAGACCATCGAGAGTTTGCGCGCCATTGAAGAGGTACCAATTCCTTTTGTGGTCGCTATCAACAAAATGGATTTGCCGACCGCTGATTCCGCGCGCGTAAAATCTCAGCTTGCCGAGAACGGAGTGGCTATAGAAGAATGGGGAGGGAAGACCCCGCTCGTGGAAATTTCCGCCAAAACAGGTGCAAATCTTGACGGGCTTCTTGAGATGATTTTATTGGTTTCCGAGATAGAAGACTTGACTATGGATCCATCGGCTCTTGCGAGCGGGGTGGTGCTTGAGTCGTATCGAGATCCGCGGCGGGGGAATACGGCGGAGTTGGTATTGCGTGATGGCTCCTTAAAAAAAGGAAACAGTATTGTCGCGGGGAGTACGGTGGCGAGCATAAAAATTATGGAAGATAGCGATGGGAACGCCATTAACGAAGCGAAGGCTTCGAGTCCGGTGCGGATCGCGGGGTTTGATAAACTTCCCGCAGTGGGCGCGCTATTTATGGCGTATGCCGATAAAACCGAAGCGGAAGAAAAACAGCGCGAGATTATGAGTGGTACGGAAGCGACAGGGCCCCGTCGTGGTGGAGGCATCCCCCTATTTTTTAAGGCAGACACCGCGGGATCGCTGGAAGCCATTGAAGAAGCGTTAAAAAAGATAGAAAGCGAGATGGCGTGGTATGTCGCGGGGAGCGGCATTGGCGATATGGGAGAAAATGACGCGCGATTTATTGAAACGCTTGCTGATCCAATTGTGTTTGGATTTCGGGTAGATATGTCTCGCTACGCGAGATCCCGCACAGCGGGACGCGCCTATCCTCGTTTTGACATAATTTACGAGGCTATTAAATGGATAACAAAAATGTTCGCCGAATCACGCCGTGGCCCCGCCCCGCCATGGCGCGGCAGATTACTCGTATTGCGCTATTTTCGTAAAGAAGGGTCGCATCATATCGTGGGCGGGCGTGTAATCGAAGGTTCCGTGCGGCGGGGAGACATATTTGAGGAGGGCAAGGGTCGGGTAATTACTATCGAGCGTAATAAAACGCGCGTGGAAGAGATCACAAAAGACGAGGAAGCCGGCCTTGAAATGGAAACGCCAAAGCCCCCCCGCGAAGGACAAACCATTTCTTTTTATGCCCAGTAATACAACTTCCCGCATGCTCTTCCATTACGTCTATGTGCTTGAGAGTCTTAAAGATGGGAAGCGGTATACTGGATGCACCAATAATATTAAAAGAAGATTGGAAGAGCATAATAAAGGTCTCTCGTTCGCAACAAAGTTTCGATTACCATTCAAACTTGTCTATTTTGAAGGATGTATCAACGAAAACGATGCCAAACGCCGTGAGTATTACTTAAAAACTACCCAGGGCAGACGCTTTCTCGGATTGCGATTATTAGAGCACGGTCGAAAGAAAAAGGCGTTTGGCACGGGAAGTTGATATACTGGGTATGAAGAAGCCCCATCACGTTGAACGCTTCTCCTCTTTTATTCAAGACGAACTCGCGCTCTTTTTGCGCGAAGCGTTTTCTTATAAAGAGGGAGTGTTTGTCTCGATCATGCGCGTGGAGTCGGCGCCCTCGGGAGGAAGTGTGAATGCGTGGGTAAGCGTGTGGCCCGATGAGGAGTGCGGGCGAGTTGCAAAAAAGCTTCGGTTGTTGGAAAATAAAGCAAAGGCCTATCTTGCCGGGCGTTTGAATCGCAAATACACGGTAGCGGTGCACTTTTATGTGAT
>CAYHZX010000007.1:4808-10939 GCA_964361355.1 uncultured Candidatus Saccharibacteria bacterium
TGCCGAAGGAGAGACTCGAACTCTCACGGGTTGCCCCACCGGGTTCTAAACCCGGCGCGTCTACCAGATTTCGCCACTTCGGCTCCGCGGCTAGGGAATACGTACCGGCGGAAGTTGGGGAATAATGGGCATGGAGAGGAACGGCGTAATACCTAAATAAAACGCGATAAAATTGGTAATTCCCCAAATGGAGACTATCACGAACATAGCAATCACGCCATAGATAATTTGCTTTTTGGCATCCACCTTTTTTTCATCGCTTTGCGCGATGACGTACTGAATAATGCCCCAAATGAAATAGATTAAGGCAAGCGTAATAACCACCGGCACAAGAAGATTGAGCGCGAATTTGATGTTTAAGATAATAGAGAAGATCATAAGGGGATTAAGGAGGTTACCGCACCCCCACCACGCCGAAGAAGTCCTGCAGAAGATAGATAATACCCCACACGCTTACCATAATGAACATGCCAATGATGCCCCATATCATGTGCTGTTTGCCGGTGGTGCGTTTTTCTTCAGAGTCGGCGTTAAGCACAAATTGAATAATGCCCCAAAAAAACACAATCAATCCAATCCCGATAAGTACGGGTATTAATGGATTGATGATCTGTAAGATCACCTTATTGATAATACAATCAAGCGTAGCACACATTGAGGGAGTACTAATTAAGGAATGCGCGGCACGACTATGGGATTCGCGGTTGGGTCAACGCCAAGATAGGTCCCGATGAAATTAACAAGCCCCCAAATTGCGATAATGACAAAAAGACCTACTATGCCATAGAGCATCTTTTTGCGGGCGTCCGTTTTTTGTTCTTCATCGGCGGCAATAACGTATTGGACGACTTGCCAGATGAAGTAGATTAACGCAAGCGTGATGGCGATGGGGACGACGATAGTAAGGGCGGCTCTTACGTTTGTGAGAATTGGCGAAACAAGATCGTTGGGTGCCGCTAAGGCCGCGAAGGGCGTTACCAATCCTGCGGAAGCAACGAGTTTTAATAATGTATTCATGATAATTAATTAAACGTTTTTAAAATTTTTAAAAGACCTTTTTAATACTATTGATAATAATTTTATATTACAGCTTTGAAGCAAAGTTCACAATAGCGGAGGCAAGGGCCCAAGCGCCCACTACGATTGCAGCCCCAATGATGGTCCAGTAAAAGGTGGTTTTTGCCGCATCCACTTTGCTTTGATTGCCGCCGGCGGTCACAAAGAGAAAGCCCGAATAAATGATAAAAATCGCGGCGATGGGAAGCGCTATCGCGGTTACCCAATTAGCAAGCGATTGCACGAGTGCCTCAAAACTCTGTGAGGTCAGCGGATTGCAGAATTGCGTACCGGTGCAGGTGCCGCCGGTGTTTCCTCCGTTGCCGGTAACTTCAGAACAAGAGCCGTTCGGACAATTGCTTCTGCATTGGTTAGGAGTGTCATAGTTCGCCCCGCCTGGTTGGCAGACCCACGCGGCGGAAGCGGAAAAACCAACGGTGAAAAAGAGTAAGCTAAAAATAAATAGGGCGCGCATAAAATGATTATAGCATGTTTTTATTTAAATCCCACATGGAGGTGGGGGACGGGTTCATTATAGGAGCAGTTCAAACGATATTGACTATCACGTGGATGCGTGCAAATAGAAGCGATGCCATAGGCCGACGCGTTGTCTTTGAGGTGTTGAGCGAACGCGCGCTCGCTATCGGTTTGCAAACCAACGTCCATAATTGAACGGCCGGGTCCATGGGTAGCGTGCCCGGTTTCGGTGCCGCCGGTTACTCGCCCGGTACAGCCGCTTCCTGCGCATGCTTGTTTAGCAGCGATAAGTTTTTCAACCGCGATTTTTGGAATGCCTTCAAGACTCGTGCAACTCGGCTTTGCCGCATCGTGGCAATAACCGCTACTCGTTACGTCAATGCCTGCCGCTTTTAACATCGTTACCGCTTCCGCGTGCGTCAGAATTGGTCCTCCTCCACCCCCTCCTCCTCCACCACCGCCACCCCCTCCACCGCCGCCACCCGCGGGAATCGGCGTAATGCTTTCACTGAAATCAAGCGTAAGCAATTTTGGGTTAATAGCGCTGATAATGAGATAAGAACTCACCGCGATTAAAAGGCCGATAATGGCGGCTTTAATGCGATCTTTCGCGTTGCTTACCGCGGCAGGATTGCCGGCCGAGGTTATATAGAAAATGCCGCCCAACACAATCATCACAAAGGCGAGTACGGCCGCCACCGAGAGCAGAAACGGAAAGAGCGCTTGCACGTAGCTGGTAAAGTTCGCTCCAGCGCCTTTACTGCTTCCCGGGATGGGAGCGATGAGAGTATATTCAGCGGCATGCGTTGCAAGCGCAAAACCAAAAACAAAAAATATAAAAACATTTTTTAGTTTTTTATTTGTGGTTTTGTTTTTTGGTATTTGGTTTTTGGTTTTTTTGATCATTTACTTATTTTATTATCTCTCGCTTGCGTTTTGCTTCATTCACCACTCCCCTCAAACACCACCACCTTTTCTTCCCTTGCATCTGTCCCTGTTGCAGCGTTCACACATGTTGATTGATCCGGAAACGCGTACCACGGGCCTTGTTTATAGCCAAGCGTGGCAAGAAGGGTGGTGACAATAAGCCATGCGGCAAAGGCGATAATCATGCCCCAGACCGCGTAGGTAAGCACGGCTTTGCCTTGCGTTTGCTGCTGTTGATTGTCTCTGGCGGTTAAAATCAAAATGCCGCCGATTAAAATCATGAGTGCGGCAATAGGCAACATGACGTTAAAAAGGAGAAATCGCGTGAAGCGATCGGCGAGAATAGAGAGATCGCAGAGCGTGCAGGGGTCGCCCACGCAATGCACAATGCCGCCGCTTATTGCTTGAGCAAATAGTTCGAGCATGTTTATCGAATTATTTCTAATTTCCTTTTTGCTTCATTCACCGCTTCTGATACCGTGCGCTTGCCATCCGCCACGGCATCAATCATCTCGGCAAGAATAGACGATGTTTGGGCGGGATTTTGATCGGGGATACGTTTTGCTTGAAGTGCGGCGGTATGGAGCGGATTTGAAGAATCAAGCAAATCGCGGCGCGCGGGTGTAAGGTGTGCGGCGGCAACAAGGGGGGAGGCGAGGTCCTTGCCGGTGAGAAGAAGCGCTGCTTGCCATGCTACTACCGATTGTAAAGAAGCGCGTGAGACCGTAATGCCCCAGAGAGCGCCGTTTACAACCGGCTTTGTTTGGTCAATTTGGGGGAGAGGTGCGGTAGCGAAGTTAAGATGCGGGTTTTGTCGGGCAAGGGATGAGGTGTATGAAGCGTAATCAATCATCATGCCAAGTTCGTTTTGTAAAAAGAGTGTTTTGGGGGGCGGGAGGAGCGCGTGCCAGCTAAAATGCGGCTGGGAGGAAAGGGCAAAATTGGTGTAGTAGCGTGTGGCGGAATTCGCGGTCTCGCTATCTTCCAAAAACGAATTCTCTCGGGAATTTTCTTGCAGAAAAAGTACCTCAAGAATGTTTTTGAAAAGAGGGATATTGGAGGCGCGCCCAAGGGCAGCACCGGCAACTTCAATTTGGCCCTCTGCATCGCGCCGCGTGAGTGCGGCGGTTTGGTTTATGAGTTCGGTCCAGTCGCGGGGAGGCAGGGGGATTGAGGCGGCGTTGAAACGATCTTTATTCCAATAGAGTACTAACGGATCAAACGCGAAGGGGAGAGCAAGAATATCGGCAGTACGCCCTTCGGAACGCGCAGGTGCAACAAAGAGCGAGGCAGCATCTATGAAGCGTTCGTTAAACTCTCGTTCGTTGAGAAATTGAGGAGGTAAGGGCGCTATCAGAGAGGCGCGTGAGAAACGCCATTCCGCCGGGATTATCCAGAGATCGGGCCCCGCACCGGCGGCGAGCGCCTCGACAATATCTTGTTCGTAGGTCGCCGAAGGTTTTTGGATATAGGTGAGTTTCAGCGCGTTGCCGGATTGCTCTTGCAACGCGCGGTCTATTTCCCGAAATGGAACGCTCTCCCATGTGCCCCACATGGTAAGTTCGGTTGTTGATCCTCTTCCGCCAAGACCAAAGGCGCCGGAGAAGACGAGGACCGCGAGCGCTATGAGAACTACAGCGCCACCGAGAAGAAAAAATTGAAGTTTATTCATAAAATGGGGAGGAAGGGCAGGGTTATTTCCTGAATATCAAGCCGTAATGCATGGCACCCGCTTCAAATGTCCGCTCTTTTCGGAAACCCGCTTGGGTCATGAGCGCTTCTATGTCTGCTTGAGAGATTCGAAGCGATACGGGAGGGCCGAGTTGTCCGCCTGTCTTTTGCCATTCTATTACGGCGGCTATCCCGCCGGGTATCAAAATGCGATATGTTTCGCGGGCAAGCGCGGGTTTATCTTCGGCTTGGAAAAAGATGTTGGCAAGGAATGCCATATCCACGGTGTTATCATGAAGTCCTGTTGCGCGATCCTTTTCTAAATTAACGCGCCGGGCTTCCACGTTGGCGTAATGGTTTAGTCGGGCGTGCGCGCGCACGGCCTCCACCGCGGCTTCTTGCGCGTCAAAGGCGTAAATTTTGCCTTTGTCTCCGACGCGTTTGGCAAAAGGAATCGTATAGTAGCCATGGCCGCATCCAAAATCAGCGACGCGCATCCCGGGCCGGATATCAATAGCATCTACGACACGCTCCGGATCAAGAAAGATGGTCATGAGGATAGTATATCAAAGTACGACGATCGATGCCAATCTGTCGCCCTCGGGGAGTTTCATAATGCGCACCCCTTGGGTCGCGCGGCCAAGCACGGGAATTTCGGAAAGTGAGGAGCGAATGGCTTGACCGCGCTCCGAGATGGCAATGAATTTTTATAGACTATTTTTGATAATGTTTTGTAATATGAATAATCTCTGCTTGCCCGCTATGTATTCTAAAAATAGCACGATATTTTTTATCAATTCTAAATGAATAAAGTCCTACTGATTTTGGCTCTAATTTTTCTGTGTTAAGGCTTGGATGAGAGGGATTTGCCTCAAAAAGAATTATTTTCTTTTCAAATTTTTTCGTAAGGTTCAATCTCCTGAGTTGCTTTTCTACTTTCGCATTAATAGGTTTTATCCGCATACATGAGCGATTTTTTGAGTTCTTTCAAAAAGGATGCTTTGTAGAGGGATGTTTTTTGCATTTCGGCGATAATAGCCGAAGATGCTATTTTAGGCGACTCTGCGAGAGCCAGATTTTGCTCAACTAAAAATCGCGCCCATTCATTCGGGTTTTTAAATCCTTCCGATTTCGCGCGCTCTTTTGCTTTTTGAGAGGAAACGTCGGGTAATGTGATAGTAAGTGTTGTCATGAAAATAGCATACAAAAATATCATATAGTTTGTAAAGGCGAACCAGTTTAGCTACAAACTATGGCGTAGCCTGCCTGCCGGTAGGCAGGGCAGAATATTGCGGCTATTTATTAAGACAGGTATTAGTATCCCCGCGATTGTGGTACGTTTGGATGTATGCACTGGATTATTCCTATCGGAATTCTTATATTTTTTGAACTCATCGCGGATATTCTTGCGAAAGAGTGGTCCATAAAGAATTATCCGCTCACGCTTGCAGTGGGGGCCATTCTTGCGTATTTGCTCGCAAATATGTCATGGCTGTACGCATTGAAGCAGGGGTCGGGGCTTGCGCGTGGTGCGGTGGTTTTTTCGGTTGCTTCTGCGATACTTGCGACAGGAATTGGTTTTTTATTGTATCGCGAGCATGTAACCACGATTCAATTTATTGGGATTATTGTCGGCATTATTGCTATCAGTCTTATTTTTTGGGAATAATTTTGAATAATAAAGAGAGTGAATCTAAAGAATCACCAGCGAGGCGAGTTTATCGCCCTCGGGGAGTTTCATAATGCGCACCCCTTGGGTCGCGCGGCCAAGCACGGGAATTTCGGAAAGTGAGGAGCGAATGGCTTGACCGCGCTCCGAGATTGCGATAAATTCCTGTTCAGCGTCGCTTATTACCTTTGCCGCCACCAGCTTGCCTGTTTTCGCCGTACAGTTCATCGCTTTAATGCCCGAGCCCCCGCGCGCCTGTAAACGATACTCTTTAAGATCTGTTTTTTTGCCAAACCCTTTTTCGCTCGCGGTAAATACCACCTGCCCTTTC
>CAYHZX010000008.1:0-10596 GCA_964361355.1 uncultured Candidatus Saccharibacteria bacterium
CAAAGCCCTTGATTTTGAACGCGCCGCCGCTTTACGGGATCAACTTACTATGATAACGTAACAGGTATGCCAATCACCCAATCAGCAAAAAAAGCGTTGCGGCAAAATAAGCGCCATAGAGCGCGGAATCTCGCGCGAGCGCGCTCGTGGAAAGAGGCGCTCAAAAGAGCAAAAAAGATGCCGCAAAATAAAGAACTTCTCTCTCTCGCGTATCAAGCGCTTGATAAAGCCGCAAAACATGGCGTCATTAAAAAAAATACGGTGAGCCGCAAAAAATCTCGTCTGGCTCGATCTATCGCGAAAGAAACGCAAAAATAATTAAACGTAAATCGGCTTTCTCCAAGCGCGAGGCGATAAACCGATCGCGCAAAACACGAAGAATAGCATGCGGGTTTTTCATTTTTTTTATTCTGCCTACCAATATCCAAAAAAGCATCTCAGCAGATCCACCCTGATCAAAAAAATGGTGCGCGGCGCGCAGTGCTGTGGCGCGATCGTTGTGCGCCCACGCGTTCACGCACCCGAATAAAAAAGGCGTGAGTGAATCCCGCGGCACTAATTTTTTAGGAGTGTTGAATCGTTGAATCTTTACTTTTGAAGAGAGTGATGCAAGAAACTTTTTGTCCGTTATTTCACCGTCTTCGAATAAAACAATGACGTCGGGGAGCTGTGCTAATTCCGCGGCGTGTTCAAAAAAAGATTTTTGAAATTGCGCGGGGCTTTTAGCAAATGAAGAAATGGTGATAAGGCGGGCCTGCCTCGCCGCCCGCTTCGCCGACGAATCGAGGCGAGAGTCAAGGCGGGCCTCTTTTTTTTCTGAAAAAAGAAACGTAGCTGTTTTCGCGCGCGCATAAAACTCTTCCCACGCGCATGTTCGCGCGTCAAATTCTTCCACGAGCGGAGCTCGTTTTTTAAGATCAAAAAGATAATCCTTGAGATCTCTTTGATTGTCGCCGTGAAGAAAGTACAACATGATTTAAGAATCCAACATTCAATGTTTCGCATCATGAAATACTGATGCACAAAATTTGTAAATGCCTTGAAAATACCATGATGATAAACTATGCAACATTGAATGTTGGATTCTTATTCTAGCTCTCCCAAGCTCGGCCCCTTGCGTACGTTTACCACAAGGGGCACAGATAATGTTTCGACATGCTCCATAATTTCTTTAATGCGCTTAATTGTTTTCGCGGTCTCTTCGTTTTTTATTTCAAACACCAATTCATCATGGATTTGCAACAGCAGGCGGACATCGTCGTTTTCAAAAAGATTGAATTCACGCGCGATGGCGACCATCGCTTTTTTAATCATATCGGCTTGCGAGCCCTGGATCGGCGCGTTGATCGCCATACGCTCGGCTTCCGCGCGTACAAAAGCAAGCGATGAATTAAGCGTGGGAAGAAAACGCTTGCGGCCGACCATAGTGGACACAAATCCCTTTTTGCGCGCTTCTACAAGTATAGTGTGCCGATAACGCGCCACCCCATCAAACTCGCGAAAATACCCCTCAAGAAACGCTTGCGCCTCGCTGCGCGGAACCTCTAACTGTTCGGCGAGTGCCAATGATCCCATGCCGTAAAGAATGCCGAAATTGATAGTTTTCGCCTGCCGACGCATTTGGGGCGTTACTTCGCTAAGATCTACGTTAAATACCGCGGCCGCAGTACGCCGATGAATATCTTCTCCGCGGCGAAACGCCTCCATCATTTTTTCATCTCGCGCTACATGTGCCGCGATACGCAATTCAAACTGCGAATAGTCAAACGCAACAAGGGTAAATCCTTCGGAGGCGCGAAACATTTTGCGGATATCGGCGGCAAAATCTCCTTTAATCGGCACATTCTGCATATTGGGATCTGAAGACGAAAGGCGTCCGGTCACCGTGGCGGTTTGATGAAACGTGCTGTGTACGCGCCCGTCCTCGGGAAAATCACGGGCGAACGGTTCCACATAGGTGGTAAGCAATTTCGCAAGCTCCCGATGACGCATGATATCAGCTATAATGTGATGCTGATAGCGCAATTTCGCAAGTTCGGAAGATTGTGTGGAAAGCTCGCCGCCGGGCGTTTTGCGAATGCCTTTTGGCGAGAGTGCGAGCTTTTCAAAAAGAATGCGGCGCAATACCAAAGGCGAATTAACATTAAACTCTTCTTTGGCCTCGGCAAAAATACGTTTTTCCACCACCTTTTTTCCCGCAAGAAGTTCGCGTCTTATATTTTCCACCTGTTTTCTATCCAACCCAATACCGCGCCGCTCCATCAGCTCAAGAATGGGGGCTAATGGCAATTCAACATCACGATACCACTCATACAATTTCTCCCGCTTGAGCCGTTCGATAAGCTCCTCTTTTTTTGTCGAAAAAAGAGCGGGGTCAACGTCTTCAGGCTCCTTTTGTTCAGAATCAAGCAGCCACGCGGCAAGATGAAGGGCGTGTGGTTCTTCGCAAACCCCCTGAGCAGAAGTGCCCCGCACTTCTGCTCCCCCTTCGCCGCGTTCTACGCGGCTTACCTTAAGGGGGGGACTTTTTTGTATCCCCCCTCTTAAGGTAAGAGGGGACGAAGGGGAGTTATGTTTTAAGCTCTCAAGCCGTTCCACCAAACTGGGAAAATGAAATTCGCGCAATATCCGTTCTGCCTCTTTAAAAGGCCCGCCGCTCCATGCCAACGAAGCAAGATCGGTATCGAGGGGCACATCCATACGAATACGCGCGAGCTCACGAGAAAACAACGCTTCTTCTTCCTGCTCACAAAGAAGGGTGGTAAGGCGTGGCGAAAGCCACGAGGGTCCCACACCCCTTTTTAGCGCGTGATAAAGTTTTTCAAGTGTTAAATACTGTTGGATAAGGTGTGCGGCAGTTTTTTCGCCTATCCCTTTTACGCCGATAATATTATCAGATGGATCACCCTTAAGCCCCTTAAAATCGGGTAAATATTTCGGCGCGAATCCAAAACGTTGCTCCACCGCCGTCTTATTGTAGGTAACCGTGTCTTTCAAACTTTTTTTCATGGTATAAACCACTACTCGATCATCTTCCACGAGCTGGAGAAGATCTAAATCGCCCGATACAATAACGATGGTAAGATCCTTCTCTTTTTTGAAACGCTCTTTTAAGGCGCCGACAATATCGTCCGCTTCAAAGCCAATTTTTTCAAACGTCGCGATACCAAACGCGCGTATCAACGCGCGTGATTTTTCAAACTGTGCGACAAGCTCGTTGGGAGCTTCGGCGCGTTGTGCTTTATAGGCCTCGTAGGCTTGATGGCGAAACGTGGGGGAAGGCAGATCAAAGGCGGCGGCCATATGGGTGGGTGCCAGTTCACGGATAAGTTTAAGCAAAATAGAAGCAACGCCATAGACCGCTCCCATCGGCTCTCCTTGAGGAGACGTTAAGCCCGGAAGCGCGTGGAACGCGCGATGAATCAACGCGTGAGCATCTAAAATAACCAGCGTGCGATGTTCACGCTTTTTTTGCTTCGGCGATGGCGATGATGCGCGTTGTTTCATCAAGATATCGAAAGAAAAGAGTAACAAGACGAGAAGGCAGAATGCTCGTAACACGATCCGCCCATTCAATAAGAATAAGATTTTCTGGATTTGTCACAAGATCGTGCCACCCCAACGGCACAAGTTCTTTTGGGTCATCAAGGCGATAGCAGTCAACATGGATAAATGTTTTAAATAATTTTTTAAGCGCGTAGCGCTTCATGAGCACGAACGTGGGCGAAAGAACCCTCTCTTTAATTCCTAATCCTTTCGCAAACCCTTGCGCAAATGTCGTCTTCCCGCTTCCTAATTCGCCGACTAATCCAATCACGAGCGCGTGCGATCCGCTGAGCTTTTTTTTAAGAATTTCTTCTGCCAGCAACGCAGCCACTTTTTTCGTTTCTCTCGCATTCTTCGTAACAATCTCGCGTACGCCAATTTCCCGCTTTTTCATGCGTCAAGAATAGCAAAAAATGCTTTTTTTTACAACGGATAAGGAAACTATTCTTCCAGCTCGCTTTTTTCTTGTTTTTCTTCAATGGGCGGCTTATCGCGTTCTTCCGGCGAAGGGCCGGGAGGAGAAATTTCCGCCAAAGCCGGGCGACCCGCATCAAGATTGCGCAAAATTTGCTTTACTTCTTCATTGCCGGGGTTTAACGCGTGAATCTGTTCAAACTGATCACGCGCGGCGGCGATGTTGCCTTCCCGGTCATAAATGAGCCCTAAAAAGTAGCGCGCGTTTGCGTAATTGGCGTTTTGCGTCACCGCCTGCTTAAATACCTCTTTTGCGCGGTCAAAATCGTTCTTTTGATAATAGAGAAGCCCCAACTGGAAAAGAATGCCCACGTCGCCCGGAGACAAAATGCGGGCGTCTTCCGCGCGCGCGACTGCCTCTTTAAGGTTACCTTCCTGCGCGAAAAGCTGAGCGAGTTGAAAATGGCCAAGCGCGTAATTTGGTTTAAGCGCGATACTCTTTTCAAGCGCTTTTCTGGCGGCCGCAATCGATTCAGCGGGATTTTTGTTTTGACGTTGCGCAAGAGCGGCAATGCCCAAATGCACACGGGATTCAGCGATTAAAAGCGAGGGATCGTAGGGAATACGTTTTTCCGCCTCGGCGTAATGCGCGAGTGCTACGTTGCCCGCTCCTTCCACGAACGGAGCGGCCAATTCATAAATACGGCCGAGCGCTACCCAATTGAGGCCGTCTTCTTTGTTGACGTTGACAGCCGCCTGCGCGTAAGAAATAGCAGAAGAAAAGGCCTCTTGAAAACGGCGTGATGCCTCTTCGGGCTTTACATCGGCGCTGAGCACGCGTTCCATTTTTACACGCGCGAGCTCCGTGAGCGCGCGCCAGTAATAGTCCTGCCGATTATCAAAATTCACCGCGCGGATAATGGCCTGCTCCGCGCCATTGACTGCGCTCTCTTCATTATAAAGGCGGATGCCGCGCGCGAAAAAAAGATGAGAAAGATACCGCGATGCTTCCTCATACGCCACGCTTGCCGCTCCCACCATAAGTAAAATCATGCCGAGAGAAATAAGAAATCCGAGACGCGGATTTTTAAACAATTGAATCGTTACATGCGTGGAAAGAAGGTGTGCTTCCGCCGCAAGATAAAGACCGGCGGCAAAAAAAGTAAGCAACGTAAGCGTAAGCGTAAGGGGAGCAAAAAGCCAGAGCAAAAAAAGAAAAAGAGATCCGGCAAACGCGGAACGCAAAAAAAGCGCGCTTAGGGGACCGAGAGGCGTTTCTTCGTTAAGAGAAACGCTCCCCACATTTTTTAGCGCGTGCCATATAAAAAATAAAATAAAAAGCAGCAAGGTTACCCCGCCGAATGCCCCACCCTCTACAAAGGCCGTACTCACCGGCGAGGCGCCAATCTCTAAACGAGCGCCCCAAAAAGGCCCCAGATTAACTGCCGCTGGTTTAAATTTATCCCACGCCAGAGCGAAATGGTTAGGTCCCATGCCAAAAAAGGGAGATTCTTGCATAACGGAACGCGCCACCTGCGCCGTAGCGGAAAAATTAGGCGCAAGCTCAATCTCTGCATTCAAAGAAGAAAGATAGAAAGAGAGCGGACGTTGGGCGAGTACACCAAATACAACTAACAGCAACACGAAAAGAGGAGCGCCCATGAGAGCACGCTCGCGCAAATGAGAAACAAGAAGAGCAAGAAACGCGATGGCAACGAATCCAAGGGCAATCCATGACCAAAAATAATTCACTGCCGCCATACCGGCAAATGCCGCGGCAAACGCGATGATACTCAATATACGAATTCGGGGTGCGGCCCGAAACGAAAGAAAAGGGAAAAGGACGGCGGCGATGAATCCAAAAAAGGCTCCTAAACTGCTCCATGACCCAAGAAAATTAAAAGAACGGCTTTGCGCAAACGCCCATGGAAGCAACCGGATATCAAAGAGGGTCTGGATGACAAAAAATGCGGCGATAAACAGAAACGATCCGCCAAGAGCCACCCACGCCTTAAAAAGATCTTGCTTTTTATCCAAAACAAACGGCAAGCCGATCAATATAAGCCCGCCCAACGCCCATACAAAAAATGTGGAAGGTTCCGTGCCAATGCCGTGTAGTGCCATGGAAGGAGAGGCGGCAAAAAATGTTGAAACTGCCGACGTAACAAGAAATCCACCGTAAAATGCAAGCGCTATTGGCAGGCGCGAGATAACAAATGATCCCTTTTGGATGGCAAAACCAAGCCATGCCAGCACGCCAGCGACAACCAGAAGCGAGGTGAAAAAAAGCTTGTTGTAAAGCACCGGAGAAATAGTGGAGGGGAAAAACCACAAGGGAATAACCGCGCCAAGCGCTAAAAAACACCACTTAACGAAAAAGGGAAGGGAAGTGAGAAAAGGAGCTTCTAAAGAAGGTTCTTTAGACGCGGGGGATTCTTTAAATAATTTCACCATGGAAAAAGTGTATCACTTTGAATAATGAAACGCAAAGCCATATCACGCTTAACACCCACCATCGGACGTACCGCATTGCATACACGTTCTGCACGATCCGGTGCGCACCAGCATCCCTCCGCACAGCCGACACAAGCTTTCTACGGAAAATGCGGGGGCCAGAAACGTTTCTTCTTCACGTGCTTTAAGTTGATGGACGGCCCTTTTTTCTATCGCCTGCCTGCCGGTAGGCATGGCCGGCGCGTTCGCCGGAGCAATGCCGAGATCGGCGAGATCGTCGGGTGAGAGAAACGCGAACGCTAAATAGCGAAAAATATAATCGGTAATGGAAGTAGTAAAAAGAATATCCATATTTTCCGTAACACCCGCCGGTTCATACCGACCATAGATAAATTTTTGAGCGAGCTGGCGCAACGGTACGCCGTATTGTAAAGCGGTGGAGACCGTAATGGCAAACGCGTCGAGAAGACCGGCGAGCGTGCTTCCTTGTTTTGCCATACGAATAAAAATTTCTGCGGGCGATCCGTCCTCAAACGTACTATACGTCAAATATCCTTCGTGACCGGAGATAACAAACTTATGCGTGCACGACGTGCGCGTGGCAGGCAGATGGCGGCGGACGGGATGAGAGGATTGGGCAACAAGCGGGACGCGTTCTCCCACACTCTCTGACTTCATTGTCGGTGGGATTGGAGCCCCAACCTCTTTGAACGATTTCCCCCCTCCTTCTTTTTCTCCTCCGCGCGACGAAGCGGCGAGCGAGGCGAGCGGTTGAGCTGCCTTGGATCCATCCCGATACACCGCGAATGCTTTAAGTCCTAATTTCCATCCAAGTGTGTAGGCGCGGGCGATCTCTTCCGCCGTACTTTCTGCCGGCATATTGAATGTTTTAGAAATAGCGCCCGAAATAAACGGTTGAACCGCGGCCGTCATTGTTACATGCCCTTGCCATGAGATGGCGCGCGTGCTCCCCGCAGGTTGCACGGCCGTGTCAAATACTGCCGCGTGTTTTTCTTTAAGCGCGGGGGCTCCTTCCACGGTCCCCCTCTCTTCAATCCAACGCGCAATCTCTTCACGCTCGCGGGGCATGTATCCCAAACGTGTCAACGCTCGGCGCACCGTTTGATTCACGATCTTCATAACACCACCCCCCACCAACTGTTTCATTTTTACCAGCGCGAATTCGGGCTCAATGCCGGTCGTATCGCAATCCATCATAAAGGCAATGGTGCCGGTGGGCGCTATCACGGTTACTTGGGAATTGCGGTAGCCGTATTTCTCGCCTTCCCGCAACGCCTCTTTCCACGCCGCCGTAGCGGCGGTCAAAATCGCTTTGTCGTGAAGCGCGTTTTTATTGATTCCCGCGATACTCTGTTGGTGTTTGCGCATGACCCGCGCCATCGGCTCGCGATTGAGCGTGAATCCGTTGAAGGGCCCCATCCGACGAGCAATTTCTGCCGAGTAGCGATATGCCTCCCCGCACATAAGCGCGGTAATAGCTCCGGCGAGCGCGCGAGCTTCTTGCGAATCATAGGGCAAGCCCAACGCCATAACGAGTGCCCCTAAATTCGCATAACCAAGCCCAAGCTGGCGCAAATCTTCCGTGTTTTTGGCAATCTTTGGCGTAGGATAACTTGAACTTCCCACGATAATTTCCTGCGCTAAAATTATGATGTGTACGGCTTTAACAAACGCGGGTACGTCAAACGTGTTGTTGGGCTTTAAAAACTTCAGCAAATTAATAGAAGCGAGATTACAGGCGGAGTTATCCACGTGCATGTATTCACTACAGTTGGCAACCACAAATCCATTTGCAATGTAACTATGATTGGTAGGCTCGGTAAGATTATATGTCATTTCTGATCCATCGCGCGTCATGTCTACTAATCGTACACAACGTTCTGTTTCATAAAATTCATGTGTATTGCAAAGTTTTTCGAGTTTTTCTTGTTTTTGCGATAACAAAAATCCTATGTGATCCTTAAAACGATTAATAGATGTATTGCTTATACGGAGATCGTAAAGCTGATGAGCAGTATAGGCAACACACGTTCCATCTTTACGTGTGTAAGGAAATACTGTGCCCGCTTTGCGTGTCGCGTAAATTCTGCTCTGAATACCGAATACCCGAAGAAGCTGCTGCACGCCAAGTAATAATTCGCGCGAGACGCTTCCCAAACCCACATAGCGGCTTTTCACGCCATCATACACGCATCCATCGGCACTAAAAAGCCCGCGTAAAAACGCTGCAATAATAGATGACGGGGCTTGAAAAATAGTATGAGGCACCACCTTGAACGGCGCTTTTTTTGTAGACACGCCAAGCTGAACAAGCAATCGCGCAAATGGTGTCCGACTGATACGCACTTGGGTAGTCCCGTTTGGCAACGCAACATCATATATGTCATCAATGCCGCACTCTTCAAACACGCGCGCAAAGTGTGGCATGAGTTCATTGGAATCTTTTTGCGACCCGAATACGGCTGACACCGTACTCAATCGACCCTTCTCATCAGCAAGCCGCACCGAACCGTCACCAACAATATATCCAAGATATTCTGCAAATGCGGTGGTCCATGCGACGGGAATCGTCATGGATTTATAGGGTTTCCAATCCTTTCCTTTTCCCCATCCACTCGCAAATAACATTGCGTGATCTACGTTCATTGCAAGTGAAGCGGCCCCAAACGTAAGAGGTTGTTCCAAAAGAGTTAACTCGTCTTTATTTGTTAAATCTTCGGCGGCCACCATACCACGATTTTTGGTAAAAAAACGGTGATTCTTTGTCGCGCGTATTTCGGATCCATCGGAAAACCGTAAACGAAAAATATCGTTTATACCGGTCATCATAACCGCTTGTGGTGATGTTGCGTTTACAGCCGATAAAGGACGTTCGGCAGTGCGGTCATCTGTCCATATACGGAACGATTCGCCGTTACTGACACGTGTATACAATTCTTCGAATGGTACTAATCCCTTATTAGTAGCAACACGCACATCGCCTGCAAAACATGGGTTTGACGCGTTAATGCGGCCGGTGCGCGGGCAGGTGTGCCAATCATTGATCGTGGTGTCGTACTGCATGCCCGGATCCCCGCATTCCCACGCGGCTTGGGCAATCTCGCGTAAAAGTTCGCGCGCCTTGTAGGTATGCGCCGCTTTGCCCGCCTCACCTCGATCGTCGGATCGAGGTGAGGCGGGCGTTGAGGATGGGCCGCCGGCCACATAATGCGTTGACCATTCGCCATCCTGTTCCGCTGCTTTCATGAATTCGTCGGTCACGCGCACGGAATTATTCGCGTTTTGATATTGAATGGAATACCACGCCTTGTTGTTTAAATCCCGCATATCATACCCCGCCGCCATCAAGGCGCGAATTTTTTTCTCTTCATCGGCTTTGCACCGGATAAAATCCATTACATCCGGGTGATCAATATTGAGCACGACCATTTTCGCCGCCCGGCGTGTTGCCCCACCGGAAGCAATCATACCCGCGACCGAATCCGCTCCGCGCATAAATGAAACCGGCCCCGAAGCATACCCCCCCATCGAAAGTTCTTCTTCGCGAGACCGAAGAGAAGAAAGATTAATACCCGAACCGGATCCTCCCTTAAAAATCATGCCTTCGGTTTTAATCCAATCCAAAATAGAAACCATGTCATCCTCAACATCAAGGATAAAACAAGCACTGCATTGCGGTTTTTCTTTAATGCCCGCGTTAAACCAGACCGGGCTGTTAAATGACGCTTTCTGATTGACTAAAAGATGAGTCAACTCCTCCTCAAAAATCCGCGCCTCATCGGCCCCGCCAGCACCCGGGCGCGGGCGGGCAGGCTCCGCAAAATATCCGTGATTCTCTCCCCATCCGCGAATCGTGCTCGCCACACGCGTAATCATCTGGCGCACGCTTGTCTCGCGCGCTTTAGTACCGATGCGGCCGCGAAAATATTTAGAGGCCGTAATATGCGAGGCGTTTTGCGACCAAAACGCGGGGAACTCAAGCCCCACTGCCTTGTAAGGCGCGCCATTCATTTTGGTAACCATCACGTCGCGCTTCTCCCACGCAATCTCATCAAACGGATGTTTTTTATTTTTCGTAAAAAATCGACGCACGGCGAGAGAATATTTTTTTGTATTCATGCCCTTCAGTATAACGCACAAAAAAAAGACGCAACACTTGAA
>CAYHZX010000009.1:0-10271 GCA_964361355.1 uncultured Candidatus Saccharibacteria bacterium
ATCCCCATTCCATTTTGCTGCGCAAAATGTTCACAGGGAGCCCTACGGCGTAAAAAAAAACGCAATATCCCTAGCCGTTTATTGCATTTCGTAATTCAAAGCTATTCATCAGCCAACATAACCGCTTCACTCCCGGGGCGCACTTCAAGAATACCTCCATTGAAAGGAGTAACACTTTCCTCTCCGTGGGGGAGGGTGACGCGCACCATGCCGCGCGACACAATGGTCACCAAGGGAAGGTGCTGGCTTAAGACCGTTATTTCTCCGTTTGGGGTAGGGACCGTAACGCTCGTTATCTCGCCTTCAAAGAGCGTGGATTGAAGCGTGTGTATAGCGAGCCTCATGCTTCTTTGATTGATCCTTTCATATAAAACGCTTCTTCGGGCTTTGCATCATGGCGTCCGTCAAGAATTTCCTTAAAACCGTTTACGGTTTCTTCCCGCCGCACGAACGCTCCTTTCTTCCCGGTAAATGGCTCGGCGACAAAAAACGGCTGGGAAAGAAAACGCTGAATCTTGCGCGCGCGGTTTACCGTCAGTTTATCTTCTTCGGCGAGTTCTTCCATGCCGAGGATCGCGATAATATCCTGAAGCTCCGTGTGGCGCTGAAGAATCCGCTGTACGTCGCGCGCAACGCGATAATGCTCTTCTCCCACTATGGCAGGCGTAAGCGCTAAAGACGTTGACGCAAGCGGATCCACCGCGGGATAAATGCCGCGTTCCGTGAGTTGACGGGAGAGCACAATCGTTGAATCAAGATGGCTGAAGGTGGTGGCGGGTGCTGGATCCGTAATGTCATCGGCCGGCACATAAATTGCCTGCACCGATGTGATTGAACCGCGTTTCGTTGAGGTAATGCGTTCCTGTAAAGCGCCCATTTCGGAGGCAAGCGTGGGCTGATAGCCGACTGCGGAAGGCATACGGCCAAGCAACGCCGATACTTCCGACCCCGCCTGCGAGAACCGAAAAATATTGTCTATAAAAAAAAGCACGTCCTTTACTTCTTCATCGCGAAAATATTCGGCCATCGTGAGCGCGGATAAGGCTACACGGAGCCGCGCGCCGGCAACCTCGTTCATCTGTCCGAAAACGAGAGCGGTTTTGGAAATAACGCCTGACTCCCGCATTTCCCGCCAGAGATCATTTCCTTCGCGCGTACGCTCCCCCACCCCCGCGAATACCGAAACCCCTCCGGATTCGTGAGCCACATTGCGAATCAATTCCATCAAAAGCACGGTTTTGCCCACGCCCGCGCCTCCGAAAAGCCCAATTTTGCCTCCTTTGACAAAAGGTGCGAGGAGATCAATTACTTTAATGCCGGTTTCAAAAATTTCGGTTTTTGTGGATTGTTCGGTGAACGGCGGCGGCGGACGATGAATGGGCCAGCGAAGAGCAAAGTCATTTTGAGTCCCGCGCTTGTCGAGGGATGAAGAATCTCTATCTCTATCTCTATCTATCTGCTCCCCGAGCACGTTGAAAATTTTTCCCAAAACCTCTTTGCCCACCGGAACCGAAATCGGAGCACCCCTATCTTCCGCTATCATCCCGCGCTTTAATCCATCGGTGGAGGAAAGTGCGATTGCGCGCACACGGTTTGATCCTATATGCCGCGCGACCTCGCATATAACACTCTCCCCGCCATTTCTTTTCACCTCAAGGGCATGATAAATCTCGGGGAGATGCCCTTCCTCAAATTCCACGTCTATGACAGGACCAATTATTTGTGCTATGTTTCCCGTTGACATTTTTTGTTTCCGCTGATTATTCTTCGGGAGTCGCTCCGGCCGCGATCTCAATTAACTCCTTTGTGATTCCGGCTTGCCGAGATTTATTGTAGGCAAGAGTAAGCTCGTCGATCAGTTCGCTCGCATTGTCCGAAGCGTTTTTCATCGCCACCATCCGTGCCGAATGTTCGGAAGCGTTTGATTCCAAAATAATATGATGGATATGCGTGCGGGTCAAGTGCGGCAGAAGCATATTTAAAACCTCCTCTGCTGAAGGTTCAAATGTGTATTCGTAATTATATGGGACATCCATTAATTCTTTATTCTTAATTTTTGATTCTGCGAAACGGCCGCGCTCGGGCAAAATTTCTCCTACTGCTTCCTCCAACCCCTCTTTGGATGCCGGTAAAATTTTTCGTACCGTCGCTTCCTGAAGCAATGTCGTGCGAAAACGGGTGTAGACGGCATAGACTTCGTCCCATTGTCCGAAAGAAAATCCATTTAATACATGGTCGGCGACAGGAAGCGTTTCCTGCGGCGTGCGGTAATCGCCGAAGCTCAAAAAACTTCTGTCAATCGGCATGCCTCTTCGCTCAAAATAATCGCGCGCTTTTTTGCCCACCGTAATAAGTACAAAAGATTTTTCGCCTAAATCCGCGTTGCCACCCGCGTACATCAGCGTCTCCGCCTTGCGGAGAACATTCGCGTTAAAAGCGCCCG
This sequence comes from uncultured Candidatus Saccharibacteria bacterium, assembly GCA_964361355.1. Taxonomy (GTDB): domain Bacteria; phylum Patescibacteriota; class Minisyncoccia; order Ryanbacterales; family CAYHZD01; genus CAYHZD01. Next base: position 2,444 of record CAYHZX010000009.1, read on the forward strand.
CAAGCCCTTTGTCGGAAGTAACCACCAAGAGTGCGGCTCTTTTTACTTCACGCGCCGTAAGAAGCGGCGGAAGTTGTGGAACCCGCGAAAGCAGATTTTTAAGCATTTCCAAAGCCGCGATCGCGTAAGGTCTCGCGCGCAAGGCAAATCCCTGCGAGCGGCGCATTTTAGTGGCCGACACCACCTCCATCGCTTTCGTAATTTGCGCGGTATTTTTTACCGACTTTATTCTTTGTTTAATCGCTTTTATTGCCATGATATTTTTTACCTAATCCTTATTCATCCATGCGCGGTATTTTCACAATTTCTTCCACTCCGTGATGGTCGCGCGAAGAAGGTCTTCTGTTTCTGCCGATAATTCTCCTGACTGGCTGATTGTTTTCAAAATGTCTTCCTTATGCATTTTTTCAAGGTAGTCTAAAAGGGCGGTTCCCTTCCTCATAATTTCTTCCGGAGGAATGTCGTCAAAATATCCTTGCGTTCCCGCGAAAATCAACGCGGTCTCTCTTTCAAACGGCATCGGCTCACGCTCTGGCTGTTTTAAAATTTCGGTGAGCGCTCGTCCGTGTTCAATGCGTTTGCGCGTGGATTCGTCAAGTTCCGAGGAAAATTGCACGAACGCAGCCAGTTCGCGGAATTGCGCAAGCTCAAGACGCAAGGGACCGGCCACTTTTTTCATTGCCTTTGTTTGCGCGCGAGACCCCACGCGCGAAACCGATAATCCTACATTGACCGCGGGCCGCACACCTTGATGGAATAATTCCGGCTCTAAATAAATTTGTCCGTCGGTTATGGAAATGACGTTGGTAGGAATATACGCCGACACATCACCCAGTTGCGTTTCAATAATAGGGAGTGCGGTAAGCGATCCGCCGCCATGTTTTTCATCCAATGCCGCCGCACGCTCCAAAAGCCGCGCGTGGAGATAAAAAATATCGCCCGGATACGCCTCGCGACCCGGAGGGCGGCGGAGAAGAAGCGAAAGTTCGCGGTACGCCCACGCGTGTTTGGTGAGATCGTCATAGACCACGAGCGCGTCTTTGCCTTTGCGCATGAAAAATTCTCCGATGGCGCACCCGACATACGGCGCAAGATAGCGAAACGCCGCCGAAGAAGACGCGGAGGCAACCACCACAATGCTATACGAAAGCGCTTCGTGTTCTTTAAGCATAGCCACCAGTTTTGCTACGGTTGCCGCTTTCTGACCGATAGCAACATAAATGCATAGAGGCGTTGGGGAGTATCTATCGCGGCCCTGATGAATAATAGTATCCATTGCAATCGATGTCTTTCCGGTTTGGCGATCGCCGATGATAAGCTCCCGTTGACCCCGACCAATGGGAATCATGCTGTCAATCGCTTTAATGCCGGTATGAAGCGGTGTAGCCACGGGCTCGCGTTCTATCACTGACGGAGCGGGGCGTTCAATAGGATAATAGATTTCTTCGGCATTGTCGCTAAAGAGCGGACCGCGTCCATCAAGCGCATTCCCCAACGGATCAATGACGCGCCCGATCAATGAATCCCCCACGCGAAAAGAAAGCACCCTGCCGGTCTGGCGCACCGCATCTCCCTCCTTGATGCGATCGGCTTCTCCTAAAATAATAGCGCCCACGCTCCCCTCTTCAAGATTAAAAACAATCGCCGGCACTGCCCCTCCAGACGTTTCAATCACGATCATTTCTTGAGCGGTCGCATCGGCAAGGCCATAGATTCGCACGATGCCATCTCCTGATTCGATAACCGTTCCGATTGTTTCCGATCGTATGTCGCGCCGGAATCCCTCCATTTCCTTTTGTAATGTTTCAAGAATGTTTTTCATACTTCGCAAAAAGATTTCGGATAATGCCCTTGACCGTTGCGTCAATGCGATAGGTATCATTGACGATGATTTTTATGCCCGCCATTGCTTCCGGCCGCACTATCTCGTTTATATGAGCGCTTGCCCCCGCCATGCGGCGGATCTCATTCCGTATCGCGGGCGAAAGAGGTACTACTGATATAATATCAACCGTGGTTATATTTTTTTTATAAAAATAGCGCCGCCTTGTCTCGCGAAGAATGGCAGGAAGTTTTGAGAGGTGTTTTTTTGCGCGCAATAATCGCACGGTATTCCGCGCAATAGTTTTAATATCGCGGGAAGACGTGCTACCAACGGCGTTCGCGAGCGCTTGCGCATATTGTGCGATCGTGTGATGCATACCATTATTTATAATCTTTTATCCGACTTAATTCCTGCAATGCTTCGCGTATCAGCACACTATCACGTTCTTCAGGAACCATGCGCCCGAGCACGCGCTCGATCCCTAAACGCACCAATGTTTCCGCGTTGCGCATTACTTCTTCTTCGTGTTTCGCGCGTTCTTCTTGGAAACGCCTTTTTGTTTCCGCGGCGATTTCTTCGGCCTTCTTGCGAGTCTCTGCGATCATCTGACCCTTTTTCGTTTTTGCGATTTTTTCAGCTTCCGAAACGATGGCAAGAGCTCCCGTTCGCGCCTCTTTTATGATGCCGTCTCTTTCCTGCTTTGCGGACGCGAGGCGTTCTTCCGCTTGTTGCGTGTAGGCAAGCCCCTTTGCGATCTCTCGGCGGCGCGTGGAGAGCATGTCCATGAGTGGCCGCAAAGCAAATTTCTTAAAAATAAAAAAAAGGATTAAAAAATTTACCGCTTGGGCGGTAAGCAGGCGCCAATCAATTCCTAACTGCCTCGTAAGTTCAGCCATCTCTACACAAACTTAATGATGAGCGCTACCACCAACGCGTAAATAGCGATTGCCTCCGCAAACGCTATTGCCAAAATCATCGCTGTTTGAATTTTGTCGGCAGCTTCCGGGTTTCTGCCAATCGCTTCCATGGCCTTTGCGGCGAGCTTGCCGATCGCAAGGGCGGGAGCAATAGTCCCCCCCGCAATCGCAAGCGCTACCGCGAGAAGCCGAATTGATTCTGTTTCCATAGGTTATGATAGTATTAATAATATTAATGATGCGCCGTTGCTATACGAATGAATACCATAGTAAGCATCGCGAATACAAGAGCTTGAATAAATCCCACGAAAAGCTCTAAGGCAAGAAATGGCACCGGAATAATATAAGGCGCTAAAAATGCGATAATAATAAGAAGCACTTCGCCAGCAAATATATTACCGAAGAGTCTGAAGGAGAACGATAGTATCTTAGCAATTTCTGAAATAAATTCAAGAACCCCCGTAAAAAAATCTATCGGGCCTTTCAATGAAAAAAATTTTCCCGCGTGTTTGCGAAAACCGATTGCCGCAACACCGAGGATATGCACCCATACGATGGCAACAATACCGAGCGCTAACGTCGTGTTCGGATCGCTTGCGGCAGAACGGAAAAGCGGCACCAATGTTTCTCCCGCGTCTGTTTTTTTAAACAAACCCACCGATCCTACCCCCGGCACGATTCCAAGCCAATTGGAGGTGAGCACGAAAAAAAATATAGTAAGAATAATGGGAATGTAGCGTTCCGCGCGCGCGCGCGAACCAAACATGGGTTCCATGATGCGCAAAAATTTTTCTACGATAACTTCAAAAAGAGCTTGAAACGTGGAGGGAATCATCCTGCTCTGAAAGAGGAAAAACCCGGCACCCATAAGCAACCCCGCGGCCGTAACACTTGAAAGAAGCGTATTGGTGATCGGCATATTCCCGAGTTCAAAAACTTTTTCTGCGGCTATTTCTATATGAGGGAGCATATCTTCTTATGGCGCCTTATGAAAAAAAATCCCGCCAAACGATGCGTCTTGGCGCACCTCAATGATGCCACGTTTCAATAATTCAAGCAATGCCAAAAAACTCATGATAATTTCTATTTTTTCTTTTGCGGCGGACGTCATGTGCCGAAATGTTGTTTCCAAAGCCCCCTGCATGCGCGCCTCTATTGCGGCAATTGTCTCTTCAAGAGAGACCACGCGCCCCACGCGCGTTTGCGGGAGCTCCTCGGACTTAGGAATACGCGCGAGAACCTGAACAAGCGCTTTTTTCAGATCATCAAGAGAAAGGGTGGGAGGTAGCATAAACGCGGGGCGCTCTTCGGCGAATGCCGGGCGGCTAAACATTCGCTCGCCTCGCCGCGCGCGCTCGCCTAAAAGGGCGGCGAAGGCGCGAATGCGTTTATAAATCTCAAGCCGCTCTTCTAATTCTTTAATACTTTTCTCTTCTTCTTTTGTGATATGAAAACCTGGCAGAAGCGAGCGGGATTTAATCAGCATGAGTGTAGAGGCAACCACCAAAAACGCGGCAAACTCTTCGTGCGCGACCGCCTCTATTTTTATGTATTGAAAAAATCCGTCGGCCACTTGGGCCAACGCTATTTCATTGATAGAAAGTTTTTCGCGCTCAATGAGATCAAGCAGTATATCAAACGGCCCTTCGAATTGCGCGGTTTTAAGCGTGTATGTCATAGAGGCAGTGTATCGTTATTTTTTATTTTCTGCTATACTGCGTTTATTATTAGCCGCTAATTTTATAAAACATATATGATTCACGCAGGCGTTGGCGTAAGCCAAAAAATCTACGATTCGAAAGAAGCCGGGGTAGAGGCGATCTTGGGCGCCTTAAAAAATATCCAGGGCCTGCCCGCCGAAAGAGCGGGTAAGCCGGACATTGTGTTCGCGTTCGCTTCTATTCAATACAACCAAGAAGATGTGCTCGCGGGCATCCGGGAAGTCGTGCCGGAAGCGACCGTGCTGGGCGGGTCAGCCGCGGGCGAGATTACGTCTTTGGCAACGGTCTTTGACGGCGTTGCCGCGATGGCAATTATTTCCGACCAGATACAATTTTCCGTAGGAATGGGCAAAGGAGTAAGCAAAAATAGTTTCCAAGCCGGCGCTGACGCCGCCTCATCCATGCTGAAGGATAATGGCAATAAAACCCCCGATCTTTATATTTCTCTCCCTGACGGTATAACCGGCAACGGGGCCGCGATTGTAGAGGGAGCCCAATCCATACTCGGAAAAAATTTTCCCATGATCGGGGGCTCAATGGGCGATGATTATCTTTTCAAAGAGACTTTTGAATATTACGCGGCAAAAAATAAACCAGCCGAAGTGTTGACTGATGCCGTGGTAGGCGTGGGCCTCACGGGAACGTTCTCCTTTGGGTTTGGCATCAAACACGGCTGGGAGCCCGTCGGGCTCCCTATGAAGGTCACGAAAGCTTCCGGCACTCTTCTTCAGGAAGTGGACGGCAAACCCGCCCTTGCGGTATATCAAGATTATTTTGGAAAAGAAGCCGCGGAACTTGTCCGCGAACCGCTTGCCCGCATGGCGTATACCTACCCTCTTGGTCTTAGTGTTGAGGGTTTCGATGAATTGCTCATACGCGATCCGGTGATCGCCAACGAAAAAGGAGAAATAACCATGGCCGCGGCCATTCCCGAAGGTACGACGATTCGCCTGATGATTGGCGATAGAGAAAAAGCCATTCATGCCGCGAAAGACGCCGCGACAACCGCGTTGAGTCAGCTTGAAGGACACAAACCGCGCTTAGTCCTTATGTTCAATTGCATGGCGCGCAATAAACTTCTTGGCGTGCGCTGTAGCGAAGAAAATAAGGCGGTCCAAGATATTATAGGCAGAGAAGTGCCCATGCTCGGATTCTATACCTACGGCGAACAAGGCCCGCTCTTGGGCAAAAAAGGCACCCCCGCGTATTTCCACAACGAAACGATGACACTCTTAGTCATTGGCGAATAGCTCATGCTTCTGTCTGATTCAATTCTTATTGACCTGCGCGCCGCGATTCTTGCCATTGGATGGCCTGTTTTAATCGTGGGAAGCATTATGCTCTTTTTTATGGGGTGGCGGTTCGCGAAAGCCACCAAAGGCACCATTTTCGCGAAATTGATTTTCCCCACGGTACTTGGGTGGCTTGTTACAATGTATATCTTAGGCATTACTGCCACGTTTTACATGTTTGACGCCCCGCGCAACGGAACGCTGGTGGTCTTCCCTATTTTTCTCATATGGTTTGTTACGTTTGTAGCACTCGTAAAGATCATGCGCCGCTGGAGCCTTGAGGCGATCGCGGTCAAAAATTTTTACACACAACTCGAAGGAGACGTGAAAGAACGCACCAAAGAGCTTCAAGAAGCCGCCCGAAGCCAGCAGGAACAAATAAAAGAATTAGATCGCGTTACGAAAGAACTAGTGCGCCGCGATTTTGAATTTCAGCAAACAAATGAACATCTTCGTGAAATGGACGAAGCAAAAAGTCAATTTGTCTCCATAGCGGCCCATCAATTTCGCACCCCCCTTTCCGCGATTAAATGGACAATCAACCTTATTTTGGGAGGCGATTTGGGAGAAATACCGAAAGAACAGCGAGCGGCGCTTGAACGCGCGGCCGAGAGTGCCGAGCGCATTATCGCTCTTATTGGCGACCTGCTTAACGTAGCGCGCATCGAATCCGGGCAAATTATTTATAAATTTGAAGTAATCACCCTCGAATCTATTTTTGACGATCTGGTAAAGGAAGCAAACGCGCGCTTATACGAAAAAGGAGTCGCCCTGCGTATAGCATTGCCGGACTCTCCCCTTGCTGAGGCGCGCGGCGATCGGGAAAAACTTCTGCTCGCCTTCCAAAACGTGCTTGAAAACGCGATCATATACACGCCGCGAAATGGCCTCATCACCGCAACACTTCAAAAAAAAGACGAGCGACATTATCAAGTGATTATTGCGGATACCGGCATGGGCATTCCGGAACATCAGCAATCATTGCTTTTCCGAAAATTTTTTCGTGGCGATAACGTGGTCCGCGAACAGGTTCCCGGCACCGGGCTTGGCCTTTATATAACAAAACGCGTTATCGAAGCCCATGGCGGCACCATCGCGGTTGAATCTCACGAACATAAAGGCAGCGTTTTTACCATTACTCTTCCCTTTCTTACCTCGTAAGAGTATACTATATTTTATGAAAAAGATTTTACTCATCGAAGATGACCACATCCTCTCCTCGCTTATCAAAACAAAGCTGGAGAAAGAAGGCTACGAGCTTATCACTACTCCCGATGGCGCCGCTGCCTCCGAGCTTGCCGTAAAAGAACACCCCGATCTCATCCTGCTTGATTTTGAGCTTCCCCACAAAAATGGTCTTGAGGTCCTTGAAGAAATACGAAATAATCCGATCGGGCAATCAATACCCGTGGTTGTTATATCGAATTCCGGCAGCCCCGTGGAAGTATTCCGCTTCCAAAAGCTCGGGGTTAAAGATTACTTTATCAAAGCGGATCTTAACCTCGATGAATTAGTAAAAATTGTCCGGAACTATCTTCCGGAAAAATAATGTTCCATGAAAAAAACAATTCTTATCGTGGAAGACGACATGTTCTTGCGCGACATTATCGAGAAAAAACTTGCCAGCGAAGGATTTGAAACAAAAAGCGCGGTTGATGTCTATGGAGCAGAAGAAGTTTTAAAGAAAGGCGAAGTTAATCTTATCCTCCTTGATTTACTTCTTCCGGGTGTGGAGGGATACGAATTGTTGGTCAATCTTAAAAGCGACCCGAAACAAAAAGATATTCCGGTCATTGTATTTTCCAATCTCAGCAACGAGGAGGATAAGCAAAGAGCGTTTCGCGCGGGCGCTCTGGATTTCCTCGTGAAAGCGGACCACACGCCCGATAGCATTGTTCAGAAAATTAAAAAAGCGCTCAATATGCCGGCATAGATAATTTACTTTATCGGAGTATTGATGTATCATAATTCTCGCGGGGTGGAGAAGCGGTTATCTCACGAGGCTCATAACCTTGGGAAGTGGGTTCGACTCCCACCCCCGCAAAAAAATAAAACTGTTCAAATTCTCCTTTA
>CAYHZX010000010.1:0-5127 GCA_964361355.1 uncultured Candidatus Saccharibacteria bacterium
CGTCAATCCGTTTTACTACTTCCGATCCTTGCTCAAAAATCTTTGGATCAGCGCTAATCATTAAAATTTTCATAGCGTTTAGCGTAAAACGTTTAGCGTTTCTTCAATCATTCTTTTTTTAGTAAACGGCGTCGCTGTCTTGCGACCATTTTCCGCAAGCGTTGCCCGCACCACATCTTCGCGCAATACGCGCAAAATCGCCCGCGCGATTTTTTCACGATTATTATACGGAACCACGAGCGCGTTCTCGCCATCGCGCACCGTTTCCGCATTACCGCCCGCAATCGTGGTGACGATCGGCGCGCCAACCGCCATCGCTTCAATAATAAGATGCGAAAATCCTTCGTAAGCGGTATTAAGCGCAAAAACGTCGGCGGCGCGAAGATAGAGTAATACGTTCTTGTGAGATAGTGACCCCATCAACTGAATGTCATTCCCTAATTGGTAATTTATAATTCTTGATTCAAGTTTTAATTGATCCGGGCCGGAGCCGATGATAACAAGTTTTGCGGCTGATTCGGCGCGAACGATATCCGTCATACAATCAATAAGCGCCGCAAACCCTTTCCACGGCACGAGCCGTCCCGCCGAAACAATAATTTTTGCGTCGGCAGAGATGCCGAGCATGCGGCGCGCTTCTTTTTTTGACGGCAGTGCGGGCGGAAGCTCCACCGCGTTCGGTATCACATGAATATTTTCTCGCGGAACACCCCATTGTACCGCCACACGCGCCAAATAATTACTCACCGCAATAACACAATCCGCTTGTTGTGCCGCAAATGATTCGAGTTTTCGCAATATTTCCACGCGCAATCCATATTTTTTTTGCAAAAAATCGTCAAGCAAATCATTCACGCCAAACCGCTGCATTCCCTGTTCCCAGGCGTAATCGCCCACTATTTTGAGTATAAATTTCTTCCGCAATATCCTTGCGGCAATCATCGCGGGCAAACCCTCGCTTACCGGCTGTTGGGCAAAAATAACATCAGCATGTCTTCCGTGCCATAACACGGCAAAAAAGTATAAAAGATGTCGCACCCCTTTCGGCCACTTTCGCGAAATCCTTTTTACGTCATTGCGAGCATCAACGAAGCAACCATGGTGGATTGCCATGTCGTCCCTCGCCATTGCTCGGGACTCCTCACGATGACGACTACTGTCCGCGTATGTCACTACGGTCACATGAATCCCACGCGTACTGAATTCCTCGGCGATAGCTTGACTATAGATAGCTGGTCCTCCGATATCCGGCGGATAAATACCGGCGGCAATCAATAATCGTAATGCGCGTCTCTTGTTGAAAAGCGCTCGCACACGATCCGCAATACTATTCCAATCATAATGCTCTTCCACAAGCCGCCGCCCATTTTCGGCAAGGAGCACCCGAAGCGCGCCATCTTTCATCAAATGTTCTATTTTTCCCGCCAGATCATCGGCATCATCGGGGCGCACAAAAAGACCGGTTTCGCCGTCTTTCAAAAAATCGGGGATTCCGCCCACCGGTGTACCGATGATCGGCACGCCTGCCGCCATCGCATCAAGAAACGCGGTACCGAGACCTTCGGAGCGCGAAGGGCGCACAAATATATCTGCTTGAGCAAGATATTCTGCTATTTTTTCATAAGGGATGGTACCAAAAAATTTCACGTTGTCTTGTAACGCGTAACGCGTAACGCGTAACGCAAGATTATTTTTTTCTTCGCCATCGCCGAGAACCCAACATTGAATGTCGGGGATCAGTTCTCTGACTTTCGCGATAGCATCGATAAGTATATCGACTCCGTTTTTATGAACAAGTCGTGATGTCGTAATAATAGTTTTTTGTTTGGAAATTTTTGATTTTGAATCTGTTTGGAAATTTTTAGAATTTGCTCCATTCGGCACGATACTTATTTTTCCTTTGTAGCCGTATTGCCGCGCCATATCGGCAAGATATGAGCTTATTACTTGTACCTGGTCCGCGAACCGCAACGCGATCCGCCACGAAAGGTTAATAAAACCGAACCGCCCATGCTTGATATACTGCGGAGAATCGCCTTCTTGAAGGGTAAGTAAAATGGGGATATTTTTGTGTAAACCAAAACATTTAAGAAGAAACGGCGCGCCGCTGGCATAGGTGATCATCATGCTCCAAAAACACATGACATCATGTTTTTTCATAAGTTTTCTAGCTACGAACGCGCCAAGAAAGGGAGAAAACAATTTATCAAAAATTGGCATGCCAATACCCACCCGATGGACTTCAGCATTGCCTATGCGTTCGCGGCGAGCAAACGATCGTTGCATGCGCGCGGTTATAAGAAAAAAATCAAGGTCGTCAATGCGATCGGTAATTTCTTTTACGGCCAGTTCAGCGCCGCCAATAAGCGGCAGATACGCCGTAGAGAAAATAATAACCGCTTGCTTTTTTCGCATAAATTTATTATACAATTAGTATGGATAATAGTCAACAAACCATCCTTTTCGTAATCACCAAATCCGTTTGGGGCGGGGCTCAAAAATATGTCTGCGATCTCGCAAGCCGCCTTCCCTCCCATGGATTTCGCGTGGATGTCGCGGCGGGTGGAAAAGGAGCGCTCTATGAAAAACTTCGCGCGCGCGGCATTCCCTATCACGAAATTTCTCATTTTCAACGGGATATTGCGTTTTTTAAAGAAATTGCCGCAGGCATTGAAATAACGCGCCTCTTTTTAAAAATACGCCCGCGCATTATTCACGTTTCAAGTCCCAAAGCCGCCGGTATCGCGGGATCAGCGGCAACACTTTGCCGTTTTCTAACTTTTTTTCGGTACAACCCGACAATGGTCATGACGGCGCACGGCTGGACCTTTCATGAAACGCGCCCCGCCTGGCAGCGCTTTTTCATTCGTTTTTTCTCCCGCCTCACCGCGTTTCTTTGTCATCACGTTATCGTGGTAAGCCGCGCTGATTATTATGCGGCGTTGCGCTATCGCATAGCGCCCGCACATAAATTAGCACTCATCACCCATGGCATTGACGCCAATGATTATTTGTTCCTCTCTCGTAATGAAGCGCGTACCACACTCCCCAAACATATCAGCGATACGTCATTTCTCATCGGTACGATAGGCGAATGGACTGCGAACAAAAACTACGCCGCACTCATTGAAGCGGCGAGAACGGTAGTTAACAAAAATCCTGACGCGCGTTTCGTGCTTTTCGGCTGGGGCGAGCAAAAACAGCTTCTCGCTGATCGGATACGCCAGCACAATCTCACGCGCCATGTATTTTTGATAGAAGGCATTACGGACGCGGCGCGCTATCTGAAAGCATTCGATGTTTTTATTCTGCCTTCTCTTAAAGAAGGCTTGCCCTATGTGCTCCTGGAAGCGCAATGCGCCGGAGTACCTATCGTGGCAACTGCCGTGGGCGGCATTCCTGAAATAGTAAACGAAACAAACGGCATTCTTGTCCCCCCCGCCCGCCATGACCTTCTCGCCGAAGCAATTCTCACGCTCAACAATAAAAATCTCTCAAAATATGAGGGGTCTCCCATTCGGTCTCTTGAAGAAATGCTCGCCGACACGCGCCAATGTTACAAATAATATCGGGACACCCTCTCATTTGTATCCACCGGTTCGCAACCACCACCAGATTTTGAGGGTCTCTAAAAGCACTTGCACGTAGTCGGACAATTTCACATGGCTTTTGGGGTCGTTGATCCAGTAAGCAGGCACGATGCCAACGCGATAATTAAATTTTCGCGCGAGCGCTAACACTTCAACATCAAACCCCCATCGATCAATTTTCGCGCGAGAAAAAATTTGCTCGACTGCTTTGGCGCGAAACGCTTTGAATCCGCATTGGGTATCCCAAATGCCGCGCACCGCGAAAAGTTGTATAAAAAGATTGCCCATATTGCCAAGCTGGCGTTTGAAAAATGATTGCGGCACAGCCTGCGTAGCACCCGCCGCGTCTTTTTTGTCGCGCGAACAAATAACGATGTCGTAATTCTGTTGAAATAACGATTTCATTTTATCAAAATGAGAAATATCCGTAGAATTATCCGCGTCAGAAAAAAGGCGAATTTCTCCCATTGCGGCGAGTATTCCTTCGCGCACTGTGTATCCTTTCCCTCGATTTTCTTTGCGATCAATAACACGAAGATTGACTATTTCAGCTTGCAAATCGCTTGCTACCCTTGCGGTGTTGTCCTTCGCACCGTCAATAACCACCACAATTTCGGCGGTAAACACCTGCTCTTTAAGGTAGGCATCCACCCGCCGCAGTATTTTGCCAATCCGCTCTTCCTCATTGTAGGCGGGGATGATGATGGAGAGATACACTGATTGCATAATATTAAATTATCACAATCGTGATACGAATATCAATACCTCATACGCGCCCAATCTTCCAAGGAAAGCTCTTGAGGCCGGCGCGTATCGCCCTTCAGACCAAGTGAGTTTGAAAGCATTTTGCGCTTCTGCGCGAAAGCGCGGCGCGCCATAGCGAAAAATTTTTCTTGATCAATATGATTCTTTTCAAAAAAATCGTTGGATATATCAAAAATTTTAATGACGGCCGAATCTACGCGCGGCGGCGGGCTAAACGCGCCACGCGGCACCATAACGACGCGCTTAACTTTTCCGTACGCGTGCACCGAGAGTGCGAGCATATTCATCTGTGGCGGCCCGCCTTGCCGTCGGGCAGATTTTGCCATCAAACGTTCGGCAACTTCTTTTTGCACCATCAATACCATTAATGCGGGTTTTTGTTCTCCCTCAAGAGTCTGCCGTAAAAATCGCGACGTAATATAATAGGGAATATTGGCAACGATTTTACAATTTTTGTGCCATGGCAAAATTTCTGTAATTTTTATTTTTAAAATATCGCCTTCAATAATTTCTATATTCGCCGCGTCGCTAAATTTTTCTCGCAACACCCCCACAAATCTTTTATCTTTCTCTATCGCGATTACTCTTCCCGCGCGCTCTGCCAACGCTTCGGTCAAAGAACCATCTCCGGGCCCTACCTCGAGCACCGTGTCTTGTTTTGATAATTCGGCGGCGGCAATAATCTGATCCCGCACCTTGCGGGATCTTAAAAATCTCTGCCCCATCAAAATATTTTTTTTCATAAATAATTTATTACGCTTTTTCGTGCGGA
>CAYHZX010000010.1:5227-10263 GCA_964361355.1 uncultured Candidatus Saccharibacteria bacterium
TAACCTGCTCTTTCTGTATATTGTCTCTGACAATTTGTATCTCCCTATTCATATTACTCATATATCATGGAATTCGATAAATAAAAATAGAAGTACCGGCGCGGGAGATTGGTTTAAGCTCGCGGAGCCACAGATAGGAATCTTCGGACTTCTGCTCAAACCCGGAAGCCGGTTTGCCAAAAGCGCCCTGGCGCAATGTAGCAGAGATGGCAAAATAATTGCCGGAGGGTAATGCGCCTTTCGCCGAATTCCACGGCTCGTAACCATTACCCAGATAATACCGCGGATCCCCACCGCCAAAATAATCAAGATAGAGACGATCAACATGGTTTTTTTCTCTCCACATCGCAAGACGTTTTAAGTCCTGCCCCCAGTCATAATTAGAATCCACCACATACTGCCAGCCGCCTTCGGTACCACCCGCCAGCACATGAAAGTAAGAAAGATAAAATGGGAAGGTTGTTGCCGCCGAAACTATCATCCATGCCACGGCAATCACGATAAGCGGGTTTCGCCGCGCGCGCGAAAGCTTCGTGATGCCCGACGCTACCAAAAGATAAAGAAACGGCAGAATCGGCAGCAGGTGCCGCACACCGATATTAAGGTTGCTCCGAATGGAGAGGAGTGAATAAATTACAATGAAGAGAAGAACGGAAAAGGTGGTAAAATTTTTCTTTATGGCAGCAGGTAGCATGTAGTATGAGGCAAGCAATTCTTTATTTTTTATTTTTGATTTTATAAACGCGCCTATTGCAATTAAGGTAAGAATATGAAATGCCAAATGCTCTTTAAGGAGATAGACGACGGGGAAATAGTGCTTCCACCCCGCCGCGGAAACTTCTCCGAGAAAATAGGTGGTGTTTCCTCCCGTGGCGCGCTGAATTACCATAAGTAATCCCAAAACGTATTGGCCAAGCGGACGCGTGATTTCGTGCTCAATAAGCCAAAGGGCGCCATCTACCGCCGGCCGAAATCCAAACGATCCCAGAATGAAATCGGCATCGCGCAGCTGGCGTTCTTGCGGATAATTCCAGACATGCGGAATGTAAACGAGCCAGATAAGAGCGAGACCGACGGAAAAAATGAGTAGTATGCGGCACATAGTGTGGAGTATGCTGTTTTTGATTTTTGGTTTAAAAACAAAAAACCAAACCACGAAAATAAGCCCATATAACGGAATAAGCAGAAAAAGAGAAAACTTGAGCAATTGTGCGATCCCGAATGCGATGCCGGCAATAAGTGCGGTTTTTTTGTTTTGGTTTTCAAGAAACGCCAGAAAAGTAACGATACCGATAAAAAAACCGAACGCGGCGGCTATGTCGGTGGTCACATACCGGCCATGCGCGAGCAATGTGGGAGAAAACGCAAAAAACGTAAGCGCAAGCAAAGCGGAAGACGCGCCATAATGAATACGCGCCCACAAAAAGAAAAGAAATCCAAAAACAACCGCGAAAAGCATCATAGGGACACGAGCGAGCCGCAATATCGTATCCGGATTATTGCCGGATCCATAGAGAAAAGCGCGCCCAAAATCCCACTGGCCGTTAATATCTTCCTGCCAGGCGCGTAAAGAGGCGGGAAACGAAAAGTTTTGCGCCAAAAGCGACAAACCGGCTAAATCTTTGATAAGCGGCGGGTGCTCGGGGTTCAGCCGCATATCAAATTGGGTCAGGTAACTATACCCTGCCGGAATATGCGCGAGTTCATCCGTGATCGCCGTATCATCCCATGCGGAAGTAACCATGAGCGCAAACATAATAACAAGAATAAATAGGGCGCTTGCGGTATACATATCAACTTTCGTTTGCATACTATTATTATCTCACGCGTCTCCTCGTTAAATCAAGCGATTACATAAAATAGTAAAGATGTTAATTGCGCGCGAACTGCTTTAAAATATCCAACTGATCTTGATAGGTCGCCACTTTTGCGAGTACCTGCGAGGCATAGGAACGGCCGAGATACGAATTCCAATTGCTTCCGGCAAAATATTTTGCCGCGGCTTTATGTTCATCGTATACTGCGCCATTGTCTCTTAAAAGGAAGCCGGAAGCAACAAAGGCATCTTTGGGATCCCACGGATTGGGCGGCGTGTTGCCCGTAATAGCGCTGATACGACTTTCAAACAAAACCCATGTGGAAGGAATAAATTGGGCAGGCCCCATGGCCCCTCCCCATCCTACGCGCTCGCCACGACTGTTGCGCATAGGGCAGGAGACCGGCATAGCTTCAGGATCAAGACCCAAGCGCTTGGTAATATCCAAAAATGGTTCGTGATCGCGCGAGGCCTTCATAACCGCTTTCCATTTATACTGCGGCGGATCATCGGGCAGATTGCACTGGCCGATATTTTTTCCCAATTCCGATTCCTGTGCGATAACACCCAAAATAAACGCGGCGCGCACACCGGTTTTTTGAGAGGCAAGTTCCGCGTATGCCACCGCTTTTTCAAATGGAATCGCCGGAGACCCCTGAAGCAAGAAAAGCTGGGCGCGAATCGCGGCGGCGTTTTTTTCCTTTGCGGTGAGTACTTTTTGATATTCTGATTCTTTGCCTTTCGTAACCGCAAGCAAATTCTGGCGCTCTTTTTCTTTTTTATGCAGTTGATCGCGCTCAATTTCAAGAAGTGAACGCAACTCAAATTCCTCCCCCTGTTCTTCTTCAAGCGACAATTTCGCGTTCTCTTCTTCATCGCGCGTGCCGCGAAGCGCGTCTAATGATTGCTGTAACGCTTTCTGCACCATGCCGATATGTTCGGATTCTCCCAACATTGAAGAAAGATTGGGGTAGATAAGCAATTGCTCAATAAATGAAATATCGTCAATTTCATGCATGGTCCGCAATGATTCCGCGAGCGATTCTTTCTGGCGCCCGATGGTCGCACTCAACACGCCGATGAATTCTTCTTTAACGCCTATAGCGCGCCCCAAACTGTCAATGGCCAAGGTGCGCGCGCGAATTTGAAGTTTCGCTTTGCTTATTTGGGCGTCTAAAATGGCGATATCGCGCTCAAGCGATGTCGCCTCGCGCTGTTTTTCGCCAACTAATTTTTCCCATTGATTAATCTCTCCTTCAAGTTGGAAGAGTTCGGCTTTCAGCTGTTCACGACGGTTCACTATCGCGCCTGAAACTTCTTCTGCGGCATTGCCGCCGGAGGGATAAAAAATAGAAAACGCAATAAAAAGAAAAATACCAATCAACGCGAAGCGTTTCATGATAATGTTTTTTTCTCGTCTTCTTCTAAAGATTCTTCTTTCTCACCGGATTTCTTTTCTTTCTTTCCTCCCGCGACTTCGATTGCTTCAATGCGAGCGCCTTCTGATTGCGCCTCTTCACTAACCTCTTCTTTCGCGCGCGGTTCTTCTATCAACGCCACCACGGACTCCGGATCCCCTACAAATGAAACACCTTTAGAAACCATGAAATCGGCAAGTATGAGGCGATCTCCTATGGCGGCAAGGCGCGAAAGATCCACCACAATTTCATGGGGGAGATTGGCGGGCAGCGCTTCTACTTCCGCTTCATGCATTACTTTCACTAAAATGCCTCCCTCTTTTACGGCTGGGGATTCGCCCTCAAAACGAAGTGAAACGGCGACACGCAAAAGTTCATCCATGCGCACGCGCAAAAAATCCACATGACGCGGTCGGCGGGTTAATGGATCATAATCAACATCGTGGACAAGCACGTTTTCAACATCCTCTCCTTCCACATGAAGTTCCACAAGAGACGACTCTCCGGCAATTTTGCGCATCTTTTTGAACGCTTGTTCAACGACGCTTAACACGATATTCTTTTTACCGCCGCCGTAAAGTACGGCAGGCAAAACGCCCTGCGTGCGCAGGATACGCACTTTTTTGCCAAAAACGGTTCGTACTTGTGCCGGAAGCGTAAATGTCATAAAAATAAGCATACAACACTATGCAAAAAAAGAAAAGTATTATCGCAATCGCGGGGCCAACAGCTTCGGGGAAAAGCGAACTGGCGGTGCGGCTTGCCAAGAAATTCAACGGCGAGATTATTTCAGCGGATTCGCGGCAGGGGTATCGAGGATTGGATATCGGGAGCGGAAAAGTGAAGGGAAAATGGCGCAAAAAAATATTCATCTACAAAAATATTCCCCATCACTGCATTGATTATGTCTCTCCGAAAAAACGACATGCGGTCGTGGATTTTCAGCAATGCGCGTATCAGGCGATCACTGATATTCACGCGCGCGGCAAGATACCTTTTTTGGTGGGTGGCACAGGTTTGTACATTGACGCGGTACTTAATAACACGCAATTCCCTTCCGTGCCCATCAATCCGGCGCTGCGCAAAAAACTCGAATGTCTGTCGGCAGAAAAACTTTTTGCGATGCTTAAGAAAAAAGATAAGCGTCGTGCCGCCACTATTGATCCTCATAACAAACGCCGTCTTATTCGCGCGTTAGAAATTGTTGAGAAAACAAAAACGATAATTCCTTCTCTTAACTTTGGCGGCGTCAATACGCGGCGTACGCCATATAATGAGGTTCTTTTAATCGGTATCAAAAAAGATAAAAAAGCATTACGAGCGGCAATTACAAAACGCGTACGCGCCATGCTGAAACAAGGACTTATCGCGGAAACAAAAAAACTCCGCATACAAGGTTTATCTTGGAAACGCATCGCAGAATTCGGTTTTGAATACGCGCTTCCGGTTGCCTATCTTAAAAACTACATAACAACAAAAAAAGAACTCGAAAAAAAACTTATCCGCGCCAATCTTCAGTATGCGAAACGTCAAATGACCTGGTTCCGCCATAATAAGCGCATTTACTGGATCGAAACATTACGAGAAGCAAAAACAATAATCAAATCTTTCAGAAGCACAAGAATTTCTTACAAAAGCGCCGAAGTAAAATAACTTTCAAGCCCCGCGATGGGATGGCGCGTTTGCGCACCAGTGTCACGATCGCGCACCGTGACCGTATTGTCTTCAAGCGTTTGAAAATCAACGGTTACGCACCATGGGGTGCCGATTTCGTCTTGCCTACGATAGCGCTTGCCGATATT
>CAYHZX010000011.1:0-10053 GCA_964361355.1 uncultured Candidatus Saccharibacteria bacterium
AAAAAAAGAAAAACACCACGCTCTCGCCATTGGTGCTATTTCGTAATTCAAAGTAATTTTGTTATCGCAAGGAGTATAGCGACGAAGCGTATCATTGCGCGAGATATTCGTCGAGCGTTTTGCCGGTTTCTTGTTTCATAATCTCATCAATGCGCGAGGCGCGAAGCGCGAAAAGGCGGCGTTTGTTGATTTCCGCCTCTTTGTCGATGGCAAAAATAAGGCCTACGAATTTGCCGCTCGCTGGATCAAGAAGAGCGCCTCCCGAAGATCCTTGCTGGGAACCAAGACCTGCCAATGATTGAATGAAGTATGTGTCAGTACTCTCTACGGCGGTTTCTGAAAATACGAGATACAGTGAATTTAAAATAACTTCTTTGCTTAACAGTTCAGCGGGATAGCTAAAAGTCGCGAGTGCTTCTTGGGAAGAAAATTCGTGAGAGGTATCGAGCGTGAGCGTGTCAAATGTTTCGGGGAGAGGGGTGGCGTCCGATGGCCTATCAATTTTCCAGAGCGCGATATCCCATTTTACTTTTTCGGTAATGCTGGTTGTCGCCGCAAACGCGGAAGGGGCGAAAATAAGTTTTGCGATCGCAAAGGGTGTTGCGGGCGATCCTTTGCGCACCGTGCATTCTTGCTTTTGGTTCGCGTTATCCACAATGTGGGCGTTGGTAAGAATATAGCCGGCGGGATGAATAATGCTGCCGGTGGCGATGGCAATAGTTCCTCCTTTTTCTTGGCAGAGGAGATTGACGACACTTTGCGCGGCGATGCGGCGGAGTTCTGTTTGGGGGAGACGTGTTTGCCTTGCTAAGTCAGGGTGGGATTTTTGTTCGATTGGCGCGGGTTGACTTTCCGAAAATGTTTTAAGCGACATTTTGAGTGCCTCTATCGCCGTTTGTATCGTTTGTAATTCATTCGCGGTATCTTTTTCTGTTTTGATTGATTGTTTTAGCTCTTC
Organism: uncultured Candidatus Saccharibacteria bacterium; assembly: GCA_964361355.1. Lineage (GTDB taxonomy): Bacteria > Patescibacteriota > Minisyncoccia > Ryanbacterales > CAYHZD01 > CAYHZD01. The sequence continues at coordinate 959 of CAYHZX010000011.1, forward strand.
CTGCGCCATTTTTTTTGATGGTTTTTCGGGCCCGTCTTTTTTCTTTTCGGAATGAGATTCGCGGGTTGACTCCGTAGCGACACTGACTTCACGCTCCCTCAGCTTTCGTGGTGATGACGGCGATAAAAAGAAAAAAGCAATACTTCCTATCGCAAGCGCGAAGAACAAAAATATAAATCGCGTCATGATTTTGTTACGGGAATTATATACAAAGTTACCCTAATTATTAATCGGGGGATTTCTTTATTATTTCGGGGGTTTTAATAGGTCTGGATGGGTTTTTACAACCCCATCAATAGTGCTACAAATATGTTTTTTTTGTGAACAGGCCACTCGAACACTCGCAATAGGTTTATTTAAAATTCGTGCAATTTCATTGATGGGCATCAATTTATTTATCGTGTCGTAACGGTTACAAATTATCACATCCATAGCAATTGCCAAACTTTTGTTAATCAAGTCTTCAAGCTGAATTAAAGGTTTTGAGAAAGCTTCCTTTTTTCTTTTTCCACTTAAAATGTCTGAAACTGTTTGGTCGGCTTCCTCGAGTGCGCTAATATATATTTTCTTATTTTTTTCTGAACCTTTTATGGCAATGTTTGGAAGTCCGTGCCCTACAAGAATAAAATTTAAAAGAATTCTTCCAACCCTACCGTTTCCGTCTGGGAATGGATGAATTTGCTCAAACATATCGTGAATAACGGCTGCTTTCCGTATTAAATTTCTCTCCGGTCTATTTACAATATCAATTAGATTCTCAATGCAATCCTCTACCTTAAAAGGAGATGCGGTTTTAATTTTTGCCCCAGTAATTTCTAATTCCCCCTTTCTCCATTCGCCTGGGGAATAAGAAAAATGAGGGTCTCCTCTAAACATCATTGAATGTATTTGCCGAATGATAGATTTCGTAACTTTAAACTCATTTGATTTATATTGCTGAAATGCTAATTCATAACTTGCAACCGCCGCATCAAAATATCCAAGGATCTTATAGCCAACTTTTGTATATTTAGGATTTTCAATAGCTTCTTTGAGTTCTGCCCTACTAACAAAATAGCCTTCTATCATCAAAGAGTTTCTCGTATCTTCTTTTAGAAGGGTTAACCATTCTTTATTTCTAACAGAAACAGTTTCAATGCCACCTAATTTATTTAACCAAAGGTGTCTAAGATTTGTTTTTGTTGTGGGTATAATTCTTCTCTTTTGCATATAATTTATATATTCGATATAATAACTAATGTTTCAAAACTTCGAAATCCCCTTTATTTCCAGACTTTTCATTAATAATAGCATATAATTTAACATACACCTAAAAGTATGAAAAAGTGCTATTTATGGCTTAAAATAAACTAGATTCCCTATATATAAGAATTACACTTTCTCGCCAAATTATATATTACCAGACACTAAACTACCTAAAATCTATATCATATTCCCTGTATTATACTATTTGTTGTTTGCGAAATCGATGGGATGAAAAAGAAATCGCAAAACGGTGCGCTTCGTTGCGCAAATGCTGGAGGAGATGGAGAAGCGGAGGAGGCGCTGTCTTAAGCGCGACAGGTTTTTTATTGGGTAAATAAAGTTCCTCCTCGCGCTTGGCAAGCGCTCCTATTTTTATCGCGATATCCTTAAGAGCAAGAAGAGCGGCGTTAAGTTGCGGCTTCCCGCCGTCAATAAGGATGAAATCCGGCAGAGGCCATTCCGTGTGGCGTAGGCGGCGCGCGAGCACTTCGTGGATCATAGCAGGGTCGTTGATGCCCGCGACATGGCGTATGATAAATTTGCGATAACGCGATTTTGCAGGCATGCCTTCTTCAAATACTGCCATACTACCCACTGATTCTTTGCCGTGGTGATGAGAAATATCATAGGATTCCACACGGCGCGGGAATGAAGGCAGTTTCGCGATTGTCTGCAAGAGCCGCAAACCTTTTTCATGTTCTGTGTGCGCATCGCGTTGTAAAAATAAGCGATGCGCGAAGACGCGTTCAAGCGCACGGAGTTGATCGCGCGCGTTCGCGGCTTCTTCAAAACGTTTAGCAGAGGAGAACGCGCGCATTTCTTTTGCGAGTTTTCGCGTGATATCAAGGCGTTTTCCGGAAAGAATCGCGCGGATAGTCGTTATACTTTTTTTATATCGTAAGGTGTTGACGTTTGTTATCACCGAAGATGGGGCCTTATTTCCCATTTGATTTTTATTTCGATAAAGTTGGCAACAAAATCCAAAACAAAGCCCTATCTGCGCGTATTGGCATATATGCCCGCCGGCTTGTCCGCCAAAGCGGTGGCGTTGCAGGAAGCCTCGAGCGATAGTCGGGGGGCGAAGGTGGGATCGTTTATGCGGCCGCTTGCATACGCAATAAGGAAAAATGCGCCGTAGAAGATGGAGTGTTTTTTTGAGCGCTACGCTATCGGTGAAAGGGCCAATATAAGAGAAACCAGAAATTCCCGCCTCCGTCCGGCTTCGGACGGGCAGGCGAAATCTGAAATCCGAAACTTTTTTTAATTTAGAATTTTGAATTTGTTTCATGCTTCGAATTTCATGCTTCGAATTTAAAATTTGTTGATGCGTGATAAAAACTTTTGGAAATCGTTCTTTCGTAAATCCAACAAAGGAATAATTTTTATCGTCGCGCAGGAGCACATTATATTTTGGCCGATGTCTTTTGATGAGCAGTACTTCTTTGAGAAGTGCCTCGATATCGTTTACGGTTTCTTCCCACGAGATAGAAGTCGCTTCCGCGACCATTGCGCGTTTGGCAGGGTCAAGATCGTTGAGATGCGCGTACGAACGCAGTCGCGCGCGCAGATTCGCCGCTTTGCCGATGTAAATAATTTTTTTGCCTTTTTTGAAAAAATACACCCCCGGTGTTTGGGGGGCATGGTTAAATTTATTTGCACGAATCATCGCAATATTTTATACTATTTTTAAAATTTTGGAAAGAGGAGAAAATTGCATGCGTGCTCCCATGTGAAACATAAAACCGCCATATGTGTGTGCACATTACCGACCCTGCTTTACAATTCGCTGTTTTTGTATTAGAATCTGGTGAAATTCTGAATCGATAGACCGAACAAGGAGGACCGTATGGCACAGCCGTTCGATATGAAAAAGTACATTGTAAACCTTACTCCAGAAGAACGCGACGAGATGATGAAAGAGTTAAGCAAAACACGAGAACTTACCCCGCGCGATATCGACTGGATCATGACCAAAACCGTGGAGGCCGACATCCCGCATTATCAAACAGCTTTGGGTTCCTGATGGGGTCTGGGAAATAAGTATATTTCTCAGGGAAATACCGGGGATCTATTACGGAACATTGACTTTCCACATTTTCCATGCTAAACAATGGTCAGTTCTTGAAAAATCAACCAAAGAAAGAAGGAGGAAGTATCATGATTACACCCAGACCGTATCAAAAGGAAGCAGTTCCGAAAGTTCGCGAAGCTCTTACAAAAACGGGCGTTGCGCTCGTAGTAATTGCGAGTGGGCTTGGCAAAACAATCCTTTCGGCTCTTACATGGCATGGATTTAAAAAAGGCCGCGGTCTTTTCTTGGTCCATATAAATGGCATCCTCGATCACGCAATGGGGGAGTATCGAAAGGTTTACGGCGACCAAGTAAAGCCCGCCCTCTATAATGGACTACATAAAAACATTACAGGGGCTGACATCGTTTTTGCAAACCTTAACACCATGCGGCGTCATATGCACAAATTTCCGCGAGATCATTTCTCATGGATGACAGTGGATGAAACCCACCATGCGCAAGCGAGGACATATAGGCCAGTGATTGACTACTTCAGATGCCCAAAAGTAGGTATCACCGCGACACCGGATCGGAAAGACCTACTCGATATCCGCGCAATTTTCGGTAAGGAGGTTGTGGGTATTCCTCTCGAGGAGGCTATTGCACGAAATCTCCTGCCGAAAATCGAGTACCGCATAGTTACCGACAGCAGTTTTGATCAGCAGGCGCTGCAACAGATGACAAAAGATGCATTCGAGAAAGGGAGACGATTTTTCATGCCTGAGATTAATCGCCGACTCTTCATACATGCCAGAGATGAGAAGGTGGCGGAAACAATCGAAAGGCGAGAAGAAAAAACGATAATCTTCTGCTCGAGCATTGCTCATGCTGAGTATTTCCGGAAGTTCCTAGCTTCCGCGGGGGTATATCACTCAAGACAGCATCCAAAAAGGAATGAAGAAATCCTTGGGGATTTTAGGAAAGGAGTGTTCAATCGGCTAGTTGTGGTGGATGCCTTTAACGAAGGGCTCGACGTGCCTGATGTTGGCTTAGTTGTCTTTTACAGGACAACTGAGTCCGAGATTGTTTTCCGTCAACAGCTTGGCCGTGGTCTGAGGCCAACGAAAGAGAAGCTCATAGTGCTTGACTTCGTTGGAAATGCGGAGCGCGTCCAGATGCTAAAAACGATGATGGATAAGATCCAGCTAGCAGATGGAAGTGGTGGTGGAGGCGCGAAAAGCGATCATATCCATGTCTCTGGCGAAGGGTTTGACTTCTCTTTTTCCGAAGCGATTGTAGATGTGCTCAAGCTCATCGAGCGCGTTAAGACGCCACTCTACGCAACTTGGCAAGAAGCGTCTAAAGCGGCGATTGCACTCGGGATAACTCTAGAGAGCGAGTACAAAACTCAGCACTGGAGAGATCCTAAACTTCCTGGTGACCCACGGAGTGCGTATAAGGATTTCCCAGGCTGGCCTATCTTCTTAGGTAGGCAGCCCAAGAACCCTTATTCTACATGGCGGGAGGCGAGCGAGGCGGCAAGGAAGCTGAAAGTAAAAACCGCCAAGGAGTACACTCTGCGATATAAAGATGACCCCAGACTTTACGCCGCTCCTGATAGCAGATATCCGGATTTCCCTGGATGGTATGTCTTTTTGGGAAAAAGGGTGCCGGGTTCCGGTTCTACTTTTTATCCAACTTGGGAAGAAGCAAGTAAAGCGGCGCTTCGCTTAGGCATACAAAGCTCTTCGGAGTATGTTAGACGACGCAAAGAAGACCCGCGATTTTATGTTTCTCCCAGAGCCGCTTATCCCAAGTTCCCAGGATGGCATGTGTTTCTGGGTAAGCCTGTCCCTAATCCGTATCCAACTTGGCAAGAAGCGGGTAAGGCTGCTCAGAAAATAGGAATTCAGACTCAAAAGCAGTATAGGGAGATTCGCAGAAGAGACCGCCGTCTCTATGCGGAGCCTCATCTTAGCTATCCTGATTTCCCCGGCTGGGCTGTGTTCCTTGGCAAAGAAAGGGAGGAAAAACAGTAAAGAAAAAGAAGTAACAAACAACGATTCAAACCAGGCCGTCTCCACGCGAGGCGGCCTAACTTTTTCATAAGAGCGCCAGGCGATTTATGCTATCCTAAAAATAGTATTACCAACCTAACTCAATATTATGCCTCGTTTTTATACATACGCTTCGCTTAATGCATATTTGGCGGGGGTTGCGGGTTTTCTCTATACGATCTCTTTTGTAGTTCTTCAAAACGAATTATGGAGCGCCATCTTTTTACTTTTAGGCGGTGTTTTAGGCAAGCACATATGGCGGATTCGTTATTAGTTGATAATCGCTAGTATCGTGAGTTCTTGATGTTTTTTGACAAATAGGATATCATAAAATGTTTTTATGTTTCGTGAAGTTATCAAAATTAAAGGCGCGCGGGTGCACAATTTGAAAAATATCAATCTTGATATCCCGCGCAACAAGCTCGTGGTAATCACGGGCCTTTCCGGCTCGGGCAAGTCATCGCTCGCCTTTGATCTCATTTACGCCGAAGCCGAGCGGCGGTTCGTGGAATCGCTTTCCAGCTACGCGCGGCAGTTTTTAGGGGTCAAAGAAAAGCCGGAGGTGGAGTCAATTTCCGGCCTCTCGCCCGCCATCGCCATTGATCAAGGGCGATGGGGCGGATCACGCAATCCGCGCTCCACCGTGGGCACTATCACGGAGATTTATGATTATTTGCGCATTCTCTACGCGCGATTTGGCGTGCCTCACTGCCCCCAATGCGACAAATCCGTTTCCCGCCAGAGTGTCGAAGACATCATGAAATATGTGTTGGCAAAGCAGACCCGCCAGATGAATAGTAAGGCAGGCGAGCTTGTTATTCTTGCCCCCGTCATTGAAGGCAAAAAGGGGGAGCACAAAACGATTTTAGAAGACCTTTACGCGAATGGATTTGTGCGCGTGCGCAGAGACGGAGAAATAGTGAGGACACAGGATGCCATAGAAACAATTCTCGATCGCAAAAAGGCGCACACGATTGAGGCGGTGGTGGATCGCATGACCATCAGCAAAGAGCTTGAGCGCGCGCGTTTGCGCGAGTCGTTGGAAACCGCTTTGAAAATAGGGAAAGGGAAACTTATCATCAATGACGGGGAACATAATATATTATTTTCTGAACATCTCGCTTGTCTTTCGTGTAACATCTCTTTGCCGGCGCTTGAGCCGCGTTTGTTTTCTTTCAATAGTCCGTATGGGGCGTGTCCCGCGTGTATGGGGCTTGGCAGCTTGCTTGAAGTAGATTCGGAGCTCGTTATTCCGAACCGCAATCTTTCTTTAGCGGAGGGCGCGATTCAGCCGTGGATGCGCGCCTCTCATCGTTTAGGTCGCCAGTCATGGTATTGGTGGTCGCTTGAAGAGTTGGCCCGTAACCATCGATTTTCTCTTGAAGTGCCGGTAAAAAATTTGCCTCTCAACATAGTGCGCATAATTCTCTATGGGGAAGAGGACCTTGCCTCAAGCAAGGTAAAGGGATTCGAGGGTGTTATTCCTAATCTTACGCGCCGATGGAAAGAAACGGAATCAGAATGGACGCGCAGCGAGATCGAGCGCTCCATGACTTCGCGTGTCTGCCCGGCGTGCAATGGCGCGCGGCTTAAACCGGAGGCGCGCGCCGTGCGCGTGTTCGGAAGCAATCTTCCCGCGCTTTGCGCGCGTGCTGCGGGCGAGGCGCTCACGTTTTTTAAAAACAATCTTAGTACATTGCCCTCGCCGTTCACTCCGCTTGGCAACGAAATTATAAAACGCCTCAAATTTTTGGTTGATGTGGGGCTCGATTATCTCTCTTTAGATCGTTCTTCTCTAACATTGGCGGGCGGGGAATCCCAGCGCGTGCGTTTGGCTACTCAAATCGGATCCCAGCTCATTGGCGTTATTTATGTACTTGATGAGCCCTCTATCGGCTTGCATGCGCGCGATCAGCGTCGCCTGTTGGATACTCTCGCGGCATTGCGCGATTTGGGTAATACCATTTTGGTGGTGGAACACGATGCTCAAACTATAGAGCGCGCCGATTGGATTATTGATTTAGGCCCCGGGGCAGGGCGTTACGGCGGCAAAGTGATTTTTCAGGGCACGCCTACAAAAGCGCGTTTAGCTCCCACGCTGACCGGCGCTTATCTTTCCGGAAGAAAAAAAATTACGCTTATTAAAAAACGAGACTATGCCGCGATAAATCCGCGCGTCCTTTCTGTGCGCGGGGCAAAAGAACATAACTTAAAAAACGTGACGGTTGATATTCCTCTGGGGCGATTAGTATGTGTCGCGGGCGTTTCCGGATCCGGCAAAAGTACGCTTATCAACGATATTCTTGCGCGCGCCTTGCGGCGGCATTTTTATCAGGCACGGGAAGCGCCGGGGGCGCATCGAAGTATTGAAGGTCTTGAACATCTTAATAAAGCTGTCGTCGTTGATCAGTCGCCTATTGGCAGAACGCCGCGCTCCAACCCAGCGACTTATACGAACACTTTCACTCCCATCCGCGATCTTTTTTCTAAAACACTTGAGGCTCGCGGGCGAGGTTATACCGCCGGCCGTTTTAGTTTCAATGTCAAGGGGGGGCGGTGCGAGGCATGCGAGGGCGCGGGGGTGAAGAAAATAGAAATGTATTTTCTTCCTGATATTTATCAGGAATGCGAGGAATGCAAAGGCAAGCGCTATAATCGCGAAGCGTTGGAAATTTTATTTCAAGACAAAACGATTGCCGAAGTGTTGGATATGGAAATAGGGGAGGCGGAAGCGTTTTTCGCGATCTATCCCGCGGTACGGGAAAAACTCGCCGCGTTACGCAGTGTGGGCCTTGATTACATAAAGCTTGGCCAGCCGGCCACCACGCTCTCGGGCGGAGAAGCTCAGCGCATTAAGTTGGCTAGCGAGCTCGCGCGTCGGGACAGCGGGAAAACACTCTATATATTAGATGAACCTACCGTGGGCCTGCATTTTGAAGATGTGCAAAAACTTTTGAATGTGTTAAACGCCTTGGTGGAGAAAGGCAATACCGTGCTTATCATTGAACATCATTTGGATGTATTGCGCAACGCGGACTGGATCATTGAACTTGGTCCGGAAGGGGGCGAGAAGGGTGGGCGCGTTATTGCCGAAGGCACGCCGCAGGATTTGATGAAAAATAAATCTTCGCTCACCGGTCCGTGGTTGCGTAAAACTACTTAAATACGATATGCTTATCGTATGAAAATTTCCTCGTTGAACCGCGTTATCAGGGTGCTCATTTTTTCCGATCTTATTTTTAATTCAGCGTTTGGGCTTTTATCACCCGTGTTTGCTATTTTTATCGTCAATAAAATCCAGGAAGGGGATGCCCAAGTAGCAGGTATTGCGGTAGGCATCTATTGGATCTTAAAATCTATTTTGCAAATTCCCATCGGCAATTATTTAGACAAAAATCACGGCGAGAAAGACGATTTCTATTTTATGGTGGCAGGAAGTCTTTTTGGGAGTTTAACATTTCTTGGTTTTATTTTTGCAAGCCAGCCATGGCACCTCTACGCATTGCAAGCGCTTCTTGCCTGTGGAATGGCATTGGCGATTCCTTCATGGGGCGGTATTTTTACGCGCCACATGGATAAAGGGCGCGAAGGAATCATCTGGTCGCTTGAAAGTTCATCTATCGGCATAGGTGCGGGGATCGCGGGAATTGCGGGAGGTATTATCGCAAAATATGTCGGCTTCACGCCTCTTTTTATCGCGATGAGCGCGGGAGGCATCCTCGCATCTTGTTTTCTTCTCTTGATAAAAAATCAAATCGCGCCGCGAGGAAAAGGAGAAAAAA
>CAYHZX010000012.1:0-10038 GCA_964361355.1 uncultured Candidatus Saccharibacteria bacterium
ATGAGTCCCTCCTCACTCTTAAAGTTTTTGGTTTCTAAAGGATTGCTTTCGCAAAACGACGCCCGCGAGGCAGAGGAGCAATTGCGCGCGGAAGAAAGCAATCTTGAAGAAATCCTCGCGGGTTTTGGCATCAGCCAGGAAGATTTAGTGCAGGCAAAGTCGGAGTTGTTGGGCATTCCCACGCGCCGCATAGAAGATAAAAAAATTCCGTACGAAATTTTAAAAAATATTCCGGAAGAATCGGCGCGTCATTATCAATTTTTACCGTTGAGTCTTGCAGATAATGTGCTTGAGATCGGTATGGTCTCGCCGGAAAATCTGGAAGCAAGGGAAGCGCTTCAGTTTATCTCTTCGCATCTTAAAGTGCCATTTCGTATTTTCCTTATTTCGCGGTCCGATTTTGAGGATGTGCTTAAAGAATATGGTGGGCTGGGGGGTGAAGTGACAAAAGCATTGGGAGAATTGGAAGAAGAAGCAATGAGAGAACGAGAGCCTGTTTTGCCTGCGGCCGTTGAAGGAGAAATGCTTCTTGGTGAACGTATCAGGGAAGAGGCGCCGATTAGTAAGATGGTGGCGGTCATTTTGCGGCATGCGCAGGAAGGACGCGCCTCCGACATTCATATTGAGCCGGGCGATAAGCAGCTGCGTGTGCGGTTTCGAGTGGATGGCGTTTTGTACACAAGTATTATTTTGCCCATGAAAGTGCATGGATCAATCATCTCGCGCGTGAAAGTAATGACCAATATGAAAATTGATGAAAAACGCGTGCCGCAAGATGGCCGTTTTCGGGCGCGCATTGGTCCTACCAACATTGATTTTCGCGTCTCTACGTTTCCCACTTATTTTGGCGAGAAAGTCGCGATACGTATTTTGGATCCGGCGGTGGCAAAGCGTACACTTCCCGAGTTAGGGATGGAGGGGCGCAATTTGGCGTTGGTGGAAGAAATTATCAAGCGCCCGTACGGCCTTGTCCTGCTGACCGGTCCTACCGGATCGGGCAAATCCACGACCCTCTACGCTCTTTTGCGTATGCTCAATGATATAAAGCACAATGTCGTGAGTTTGGAAGATCCGGTGGAGTACTTTATTGAGGGGCTTAATCAATCGCAAGTGCATCCGGAAATTGATTATACATTTGCCAATGGTATTCGGAACGTATTACGTCAGGATCCAGATATTATAATGGTGGGTGAGATTCGCGACAAAGAAACCGCCCAGCTCGCGATTCACGCCGCGCTTACGGGCCACCTCGTCCTCTCGACCCTCCACACTAACAATGCGATTGGCGTTATCCCCCGTTTGATTGATATGGGGGTTGACCCATTTTTGATTCCAGCAACCCTCTCGCTTGCATTAGCCCAGCGGCTGGTAGCCACCCTTTGCGAGGATTCGCGCAAAGAAGTGACGCTTGAGGGAGCCCTTGCCGCAAAAATCAAAGAAGATTTAAAAAATCTGCCGTTGGAAGCGCGTCAACATGTGTCTGACACGAATGTGATCTATCAGGCGATTCCTTCAGCGGCATGCCCGAAAGGCACGCGGGGTAGAATCGCTCTTTTTGAAGCGCTCCAGATGACCAAGGAGCTTGAAAAAATTATTTTAACCAACCCTTCCGAACAGGCAATAGCTGAAGAGGCGCGCCGGCAGGGGATGATAACCTTGCGTCAAGATGGTATCCTTAAGGTATTGCAAGGCAAAGTCGGCCTTGAGGAATTGTTAAAGGTTGTGATATCCTAAAGGTTAGGATATCTTGATAGGTAGCAGGCAGCATGTATCAGGTATTATGGAAGATATAAAAGATTTATGAAACGAGGTTTTACAATCATAGAGTTGTTGGTGGTGAGCGCACTCGTCGCACTTCTTGTATCTGTTGTTTTTACCGCCATCACCGGCACACGGGCGCGTTCGCGGGATTCGCGCAGAGAAATAGATATCAAGGAGATTGGCAACGCACTCAGTCTCTATGCGGTGCATACTCAAGCATTTCCGGTGTGTGGGACTGAAGTAGTAATTAATGGCAGCACGGATTGTCTTTCTGCCCAGCTCCTTGCCGCGGGTGCCATGTCGCGGGTGCCGGTGGATCCCTTAGGCAAAGCGAGCGGGACATGCGGTAACGCCGCTAGTCTCGTGTATTGTTATATTTCTGATGGCGCGAGCTACGCGTTGCGCCACCATCTGGAAACAGATACCATTCAAGGAAAGGCCGCCGGATGGCAAAGCGTGGGGCCATAGGAAATTTTCAATTATCAATTTTGCAATTTTCAATCAATTTTCAATGATACAATTTCAAAAATTGGAAATTAAATAATATGACAGAACCAACAACATCAGAAAATAGGAAACGGATTCTCATTGTCGATGACGACGAATTTCTTTTAGATATGTACACCACAAAATTTCGAGAGGCGGGGTTTGAGGTGGATTTTGCCGTCGAGGGGAGGACCGCAAAAGAGAAAATGAAAAAATACTCATATGACGCCATTCTCCTTGATATTGTCATGCCCCAGCTCGATGGGTTTACGCTCTTAAAAGATTTACGCCAGGAAAAAGGCGATATTAAAAATACGCTTATCGTGTATCTGACCAATCTCGGCCAGCGAGAGGATATTGAAAAAGGTTTAGCGCTTGGGGTGGATGACTATATAATCAAAGCGCACTTTACCCCGTCGGAGGTGGTGAAGAAGGTAGAGGAACTTTTGACGAAAAAGGCACAAAATCACAAATAACAAGCGCTAAATAACAAATAATACCAAAATCCCCATAAACAAATTATGCAAAAGAGTTTGAAAATTAAGAATTTGAAATTTATTTGTAATTTGTAATTTGAGATTTTATTTTATTATGGATTACCCGCAATACCTGTCAAATTTAATAGAGACAGTGATGAGAGGGAACGCCTCCGATCTCCACATCACCGTGGGTCGGCACCCCTCTATTCGGATCGCGGGCGAGCTTATCATGCTTACGAAAGAAGAGGTGATAATGCCGGAAGTCGCGGAAGGATTGGCGACCGCAATACTCTCTGCCGATGATACAGAGCGTTTTACGGAAGCGTATGAACTTGACTTTTCTTATTCCTATCAATCCAAGGCGCGGTTCCGTGTCAATGTCTTTCGCCAGCGCGGTATGGTGGGTGTCGCCATGCGGGTGGTTCCGGCAAAAATTCGCACACTCGAAGAATTAAACTTGCCGCCGATATTGCTTGATTTTGCGCATAAAGAACAAGGTTTTTTTCTCGTGGTGGGACCTACGGGTCATGGGAAAACAACCACGCTCGCAGCCCTCATTGATTTTATCAATCACGAACGAGCGGAACATATTATTACTATTGAGGATCCTATTGAATATCTCTTTAATTCTGATCGATCTATTGTGGATCAGCGGGAAGTGCGCACCGATACGGTGAGTTTCGCGGCCGCCCTGCGTTCTCTCTTTCGTGAAGACGTCAATGTTGCCATGATCGGCGAGATGCGCGATTACGAAACAATGGCTACGGCAGTTACCGCTGCTGAAACCGGCCACCTTATTTTTTCGTCTCTCCATACCAACAACGCTTCGCAAACCATTGATCGTATCATTGATAGTTTTCCGGCAGGCCAGCAAAATCAGATTCGCGCCCAGCTTTCAAACTCGTTACTCGGCGTTTTTTCCCAGCGGCTTTTACCCCGCCAGAGCGGGGGACGCATCCCCGCCTACGAACTCATGATTGTTAATAGCGCTATACGCAATCTTATCCGGGAAAATAAAATTCATGAAATTGATCTCGTGATTGATACGAGTTCGCGGGAAGGCATGGTAAGTTTGAATCGTTCTTTGCTTGATTTGGTGCGCAAAGGGGAAATAAGTATGGAGATTGCGGCAAGTTATTCGCTTAATCCGCAGGAGCTTCAATTATTAGCAAGATGATTTTATGGAATACCTTTATCAAGCGCGTACGCCCGAAGGAGAGAAACGCGATGGTGTCATTGATGCCGTAACTCTGGAGGCCGCCGTGGCGGCCCTTCAGCGGCGTGGACTTATCATTGTGAATATCCAGCCGGCGGAAGCCGAAGCCGCGTGGTACGAGCGTCCCCTTCTGCTTTTTGGCGGGGTGCGCCAGAAAGATATTGTAGTACTCTCCCGCCAACTCGCCACCCTTTTTGAAGCAAAGGTGCCGGTGGTAATCGCGTTGCGTACGCTCATCTCCGGACTTGAAGCGCCTCTTCTCCATCGCGAGATGGCGGATCTTTTAGATGAAGTGCAGGGAGGTATGCCGCTCTCGCAGGCAATGGAACGCCATCCCAATGTGTTTTCTTCGTTTTTTGTCAGCATGGTGCGTTCGGCCGAAGAATCCGGCAAGCTGGATGAGACGTTTCGTTATCTTGCCGATTATCTGGAACGTTCTTACGAATTAACCTCAAAGGCAAAAAACGCCTTAATTTATCCCTCCTTTATTTTGGTGGCGTTTTTTGGCGTAATTATGGTCATGCTTACGGTTATCGTACCCCGTTTAGTAACTATTTTTGAAGAAACCGGCCAGACCCCGCCGGTGTACACGCAAGCGATTATTTTATTGAGCACCTTTATCCGAGATTACGGTTACATCCTTTTAGGCATTGTTGCCGCGATCACCTTGGTACTTTTGCGGTTTTTGCGCACTGAACGCGGTCGTATGGCTCTCGGCAAAACGCAGATTTCTGTTCCGGTGATTGGCGGTTTGTATCGCAAAATTTATCTTGCTCGTTTTGCCGATAATTTTCATACACTCATCGCCGGCGGTATTCCGGCGGTGCGTGCCTTGCAGATAAGCGGGGAAGTCGTAGGCAACGCGGTATATCGCGCCATCATCCAGGAAGCGGCGGAAGCCGTGCGCGGAGGATCCACGATATCGGAAGCGTTTTCGCGCCACGAAGAAATTCCTTCGTTGCTCAACCAAATGATGCGCATCGGCGAGGAGACCGGCAAGCTCGACCAAATTTTATCTTCTTTGGCGCGGTTTTACCAAAAAGAGGTAGATAGTGTTATAGAAAATTTAATTTCCCTTATTGAGCCCGCCCTTATTATTGTGTTAGGATTAGCCGTAGGAATTGTAGTTGCGGCAATTTTAGTGCCGCTCTATAATATAAGCGGGACCATATAATTATGAAAGGTCGTAATATGTCGTAATAGTATGTACAAAATAATTTATGAACCATAAAAAAATCTTGCTCGTCGGCAGACAGGGGTTTACCCTTATTGAATTGTTGGTTGTTATCGCGATTATCGGTATTCTTGCCTCCATTGTGTTGGCATCGTTAAACAGCGCGCGCGTTAAGTCGCGCGACGCGCGTCGGGTCGCGGACATTAAACAAATGCAGCTTGCTCTTGAGCTTTATTTTGACGCCAATGGCTCGTATCCAGCCGCCACGAGCGCACTTGCCTCTCAGTTTATGCCGACCGTACCAAAAGATCCAGTTGGAGCGGTAGCGTACGGATACCAAGCCATTACCAGTTTCTCAACGTTAACTGCCTGTACTGCTTCGTGTCTTTTCTATCACATCAGCGCAAATTTGGAGGAAACCACGAATCCCGCTCTTAACTCTGATAGCGATCGCGCGTCTGCTGCCCCCTTTGCTACGGGTATCACTGAATCGCCATGCGGCACGGCGGGTACTCCTGATAAGTGTTACGACGTGAATCCGTAACGCCGTTTGCGATATGATTACGGTACTGGTAAGTATTTTCGGTTTGATTGTCGGAAGTTTTTTGAACGTCGTGATTTTGCGCCATGGTTCGACTCCGCTCGCCATAAACAACACCGGGAAATCGGTTTTCAAAGGCCGCTCTCGGTGTTTTGCGTGCGGGCATGTGTTGGAATGGCATGAGCTGATTCCGCTTATTTCTTTTTTCATGCAAAAAGGCAGATGTCGCTCGTGCGGCGCTTTTATCTCGTGGCAGTACCCAATAGTGGAATTTTTAACCGCCATGGTATTCTTACTTATTTGGTTAAAAATTCCTTCAAATTTTCAGTTTTCAATTTTCAGTTTTCAATTATTGGGTTTTGGTATTTGGTATTTGATTTTTTGTTTATTAGTTGTCATTTCTGTCTATGATTTTCGTACCAAAATTATTCCGGATCGTTTCGTGTATCCTTTGATTGCGCTCAGCATCGGATATGCGTTTCTGTTCGCGCGCGCGACATTTTTTGCCGATGCGATTGCGGCAATTAGTGCTGCCGCATTTTTTACTCTCTTGTGGCTTATCTCGCGGGGCAGATGGATCGGTTTTGGGGACGCAAAATTAACGCTCGGCATCGGCTTTTTTTTGGGGTGGCCGCTTATCATGGTGGCATTGCTGGCTGCTTTTTGGAGTGCTGCTTTGGTGGGTGTCGGGCTTGTAGCGCTGAAAGGTTATACGCGTAAGAGCGAGATTCCCTTTGGGCCGTTTTTAGCGCTTAGCGCTTCCACCGCTTTTTTGATTGGCGAAAAGATTTTGTTGTGGTATGGTGGGATTGTATTATAATAACAAAACGAGGCATTATGCTGTCTTACAAAAACATTTTTATTTTTTTCGTCGCGGGAGCGCTGATAATCGCTTTTTTTATTTTCCCCCCTCATCCTCGAACAGAGGAGGGTGATCAAAAAGAAATTACGCTCGTCATTGACTACGGCGATGGCACTAAGCGGCAATTTCGCGGTGACGGCATTACATTTATGGAAGATGAAAACGCGTGGAGTGTGCTGCAGCGAGCGGCGGCTGCGGCACATATTCCGCTTGAAGTAGCCCGCGGATTTTATCCCATCGTGATCAACGGCAAACGCAACGGCGAGGAGGGAAAACGTTGGGCGCTCTATGTCAACCGCGAGCGACACCGCAACAGCATTCCTCTTGATGTTTTTATTAAGGAGGGTGACGAAGTGCTATGGAAATTCGAGTAAAAGAACGGGGGTTTACTATTTTTGAAATGATCGTGGCGGTCGGTATTTTTACCGTGGTGGTGGTGATTGCCGTCTCATCCCTCTTGACGTTGACCGCCAGCGAAAAAAAAGCTATCACTTTGCAGAATACGCAGGATAATATGCGTTTCGCGGTGGAAGCGATGGCAAAAGAGATGCGTACCGGGGAAAGTTTTCCCGCCGCTTGTGTTATCGGATGCCGTACCATTACGTATCAGACTGCGCGAGGGAAGACGGTTTCTTACCGATTAAATCAGACAAGTAATGTTATCGAGAAAGCGTCGAGTGGTGCGGATTGCGTGCCGTTTCCCGATAGTTGTTATTTTCCATTTACGGCCGCCGGAGTGCGTATTGATCGTTTATGGTTTTATGTGACCGGTGTCGGTGAAGACAATCTCCAGCCAAAAGTGACGATTGTGCTTGAGGCTACCACCCCCGGCATTGAGCGTACTGCCTCGCGCCTCCATCTTCAGACCACGGTCGCCCAACGACGGCTTGATACATAAAAAATATGAATCGCGGTATCGCACTTCTTTTTACTCTTTTAATCATCAGCGTTGCTATTTCTCTTTCCACTGGCGTATTTAATATTATTTTAGGAGAGCTCAAAATTGGCGAGGGAGCGCGGGAATCCATGCGCGCGTTTTTTGCGGCAGATTCCGGCGTGGAATGTATCCTTTATTGGGATTTGAAAGAAAGCGCATTTGTACTTGATAATGAAAAGGCGATAACCTGTATGGGGTCAAGCCCTACCTTTACGCGCTCTTCTAATAAGACGATTGACGGCAAAGCCGCTACGGTGTATCAAAGCACGGCATCGTTTGCTCTTGCTAATGGCGCGTGCGTTTCTCTTACCGTCATCAAATTTAGCGACGGCTCTTCGCGCATTGCCGCACTCGGCGAGAATACCTGCAACCCGGCCGCCACGCGTGTGGTCCAGCGCGGCGTGGAAGTGAATTATTAGTGGATGATTTCCCGCGCCTCTTTTTCTGAAAAAACTGCTATGGCAAGACACAGAGTATCGGTATCGATATAATTTTTTATGAATACGCAAGAGGCAAAAAAAAGAATAGAAAAGTTAAAAAAAGAGATCAATCATCATCGGTATTTGTATCATGTGCTGGACACACAGGAGATTTCCGATGCGGCATTGGATTCATTAAAACACGAATTAAAAAAACTCGAAGACGAATTTCCTCAGTTTCTCACCCCGGATTCTCCCACCCAGCGCGTGGGCGGGAGACCTTTGAAGGAATTTAAAAAAGTGACGCATCGCACCCCCATGCTTTCATTAGAGGACGTGTTTTCTCTTGAAGAAACACAGACATGGTTTGAGCGGATAAGCAAGATCGCAAAAATCCCGGAAGATTTTTTTTGCGAAGTGAAATTTGACGGACTCGCCGTCAGTTTGGTGTATAAAAAAGGTATTTTAAGGGAAGCATCGACGCGCGGTGATGGGAGAATGGGCGAGGACGTTACGCAAAACATTAAAACTTTTGAATCAGTGCCACTTGCTCTTGTGGGGCAAAAGCAAGTAAAAGAGAATATTGATATTGAGGTGCGGGGAGAAATAGTGATGACAAAAAAAGCGTTTGAAGAGGTTAATCGGCAACAAAGAAAAATAGGCCTTAAAATGTATGCCAATCCGCGAAATCTCGCCGCGGGTTCAATACGCCAGCTTGATCCCGCAATCACGCGCGGCCGCAAACTGGAATTTTACGCCTACGATCTTCTTGGGGACAAGACGCTGAAAACGCACGCGGAAAAGCATACGATTCTTAAAAAATTAGGATTTAAAACGGATCCTCTGGCAAAAGAGGTGTCGAGTCTTCGAGGCGTAGAGTCTTTTCATAACGCGGTAGAAAAACAGCGAGAACGTCTCGCGTATCATATTGACGGCGTGGTGGTTACGGTAAACGCGATCCGCGATTTTGAAGAGTTGGGTGTCGTAGGCAAGGCGCCGCGCGGAGCCGTTGCCTATAAATTCGCGCTCAAAGAAGCGGCGACAAAAATAAAAGATATTATCGTGCAGGTGGGGAGGACCGGTGTTTTGACCCCGGTGGCAGTACTTGAGCCAATAGAAATCGGCGGGGTGACGGTCTCGCGCGCGACCCTTCATAATAAAGATCAGATTAAAAAACTCGGTATTAAAATAGGGGATACGGTGATTGTGGGCAGAGCCGGCGACGTGATTCCGGAAGTGCGCGCGGTTTTGCCGAAATTACGCACAGGCCATGAACATTCTTTTCGTTTTCCCGCGAAATGTCCGGTGTGCGGCCACGCGGTTTACGAAGACATTTCCGGCATTCTTGTCCGTTGTATGAATCGCCATTGCCCGGCGTTGAGGCAGGAAGCGTTGTATCATGTTGTCTCCAAACAAGCGTTTGATATCGATGGGCTTGGTCCAAAAATCGTTGATGCCCTACTTGATCAAGGGCTTATTCAGGACGCAGCCGACCCTTTCGCGTTGACCCAAGGCGACCTTATTCCTCTTGAACGGTTTGGTGAAAAATCGGCAAAAAATTTAGTGGAAGCGATTGCGAACGCGAAAAAAATTACGCTGCCGCGATTTTTGGTGGCGTTGGGGATTTTACATGTGGGGGAAGAAACAGCTCAACTACTTGCAGAGCAAGTAGTTGAGCAAATAGAAAATAGCAAACCTGCCCGATTGCCAGGCGGGTTACCAATACCAATTAAAAAATTTATTACCATAATGCAGAATTTTTCATCAGAAGAATTAGAACAGATTCAGGATGTGGGGCCGATTGTGGCGCGCAGCATATATGAATGGTTCCATGAGAGTCGCCATATCGCGTTGCTTAAAAAATTTGAGCATGTGGGTGTTGCGCTATCCATTCCTTCGTACCTCAAGGCGGGTGGGGCAAAACCATTGAGAGGCCTCACGCTTGTATTCACCGGCGAGCTTGAGGGAATGACGCGCGAAGAAGCGAAAGAAAAAGTGCGTGCGAGAGGTGGTGATGTCTCCGAAAGCGTTTCTTCAAAAACTTCTTTTGTCGTTGCGGGCACTAACCCCGGCTCCAAATACGATGACGCCAAAAAATTCGATATTCCTCTTCTTTCCGAAAAAGAATTTCTGAAGAAATTATAATTCGAGGACATTTTTTAC
>CAYHZX010000013.1:0-5173 GCA_964361355.1 uncultured Candidatus Saccharibacteria bacterium
AATGCGTTCCTCTATTGGATTATCAGAAGTTCCGATCATTAAATGCACTTCTATTTTGAGTGATGTTTCAAGCAAAAACAAATCAGCCGCGTTATGCCAATACGCGTTTTTCGTAAACGTGCCGTCCGTCACATCAAGATGCACGGTATCTACATTAACTTCTTTCGCAAATGACTCTATGATTTTTACGCGCCGCGCCACTTCATCCCATCCCGGCACATTGATTGAGGGAATAATAGTTGCCATAACAATATAATACGGCAAGAATAACGAATTCTAACGCTTATGGCAATATTTCCCATCATTTATAAACAAAAAACGCGCTTGCTCTCTCTTTTTAATCCTGCTAGACTAAAAATACTATAAATACGCCGCGCATCAATAAACAAATAACGGCTCCCGAACTTCGCGTCATTGACGAAGCGGGTGTTAATTGTGGCGTATTGCCGCTTTCAGATGCGTTAAAGCTCGCGGAAGATCGCGGACAAGATCTCATTGAGATTGTGCCGAACGCCACACCACCCGTGGCGCGTATCTTGGATTTTGGGCGCTGGCAATACCGCAAGGAAAAAGAATTAAAAAAAGCTCAGCGCGGCATTAAAACAAGCGAAGTTAAAGGCATCCGCGTGCGGCTCGGCACTTCCGCCCGCGATATCGCTCTTAAAATGACTAAAGTGGTGGCGTTTTTAAAAGAGGGGCATAAAATAAAGCTTGATCTTAATCTGCGCGGACGCGAAAAATATCTTAATCCGCAATTTATTAAAAATCGTTTAACCTACGTTATCAGTCAAATCCCCATGCCAGTTTCTGTAACCGAAGGGCCAAAAAAAGGACCGCGCGGCTTGACGGTTATGCTGGAATTTGATAAAAGAAAGAATGCAAAAAACCAACAAATCGATCGCCAAACGCGTGAAAATCACGAAGACCGGCAAAATCCTCCTACGCAAACCGGGCAAGAATCACTTCAACGCGAAAGTGCGGCGGCAAAAACAATTGGCACTTAAGCGCTGGCAGGAACCAAATATTAGCAAGAAAGAGATAAGAAGGTTGTTGCCGTTCGGTTAATAACCAATAACCAAACATGGTTCGCGTAAAACGTGGAAAAACATCGTTAAAGCGCCGCAGAAATATCTTAAAGCAAGTGAAGGGTTTTCGCTGGGGGCGCAAATCAAAAGAGCGCCTCGCCACCGAAGCCCTGCTTCACGCCTACACCCATTCCTTTCACGATCGCAAAAAAAAGAAGGGTAATTTCCGACGGCTTTGGAATATAAAAATTAATGCCGGGGTGCGCCCCGCGGGCTTATCGTACAACAATTTTATCCATCAGCTCAAACAAAAAAATATAAAACTTGATCGCAAAATCCTTGCCACACTCGCCGAACATTATCCAAAAACATTTGCGGCACTCATCCATTAAGCGGTGCCGCTAAAGCAATCTTGTCAATATCTCGGCGGCCACGGTGGGATTCGCCGCCCCCTTGCTTTCGCGCATCAACTGGCCCACCAAAAATTGGAGGGCTGCTTTTTTGCCGGTGCTAAAGTCGGCAACCGGCTCCGGATATGCCGCGATAATATTTCGCGCGATCTCTTCGAGAATCACGGGGTTGCTTACTTGCTCAAGTCCGTGTTCGCGGGCAAGCTCGCTCGGATCTCCTCCCTTCTCCGCCATCATACGCAAAAGATCCTTAGCGCCGCGAGAAGAAACGCGCGCGTCCGCGATCATCCCCATAAGTTCGGCGAAATTCTCTGGCGTTACCAGTAGATCTTGAACGGAAAGACTTTTTTCGCGCATAAGATTTGTAAGATCAGTGAGCATATAATTGCGCAGGAGTGCCAGCTTTTTTTTATCATCTCCTATCTCTGAAGCAGCTTGTTCAAAAAAATCGGCGAGCGCGGGAGATTCGGCCAGAAGACGCGCTACTTCGCCATCAAGTTGAAAAAATTTCCGCATGCGCGCGCGCTTCTGCCAGGGTAATTCGGGCAACGATGCGCGCAAAACCTCAAGATCAAAGAGCTTTGGCGGTGCGAACGGCGGCAGATCCGGCTCCGAAAAATAGCGATAGTCATGCGCTTCCTCTTTTGAACGCTGAAAAACTGTTTCTCCTTTTTGTTCACTCCATCCGCGCGTCTCATGGCGTACGAGCTCTCCTTTCGCGATAACTTCTTTTTGGCGTTCAATTTCATAGAGCGTTGCCTGCTCGAGTGCTGAGAGAGAGCCGATATTTTTAAGCTCCGCTTTTGTGCCCATGTCAAGCGAGATATTCGCTTCAAATCGAAGTTCGCTCTGTTCCATGCGCGCGCGCGAAGCACCCAGGTAACGAAGCAAAAGTTGAAATTCACTCGCGAATTCTTTTACTTCGGCGGCGGACGAAAAATCCGGCTCCGTGACCAATTCCATCAACGGCACCCCGGCTCGATTAAAATTGATCAGCGAATGATTTTCTTTATGAACGAGAGAGGCGGTGTCTTCTTCTAAATGAATACGCCTAATGCGAATGTGTTTCCCGTTTGAAAGCGTAAACAACGCATTGCTCACCAACGGATAGGCGTATTGCGATATTTGATAGCCCTTGGGCAAATCCGGATAAAAATAATTTTTGCGCTCAAAGTAGGTAAAGGGCGCTACGGTACCCCCCAACGCGAAGCCCACGCGAATCACCTGCCGCACCGCTTCTTTATTTATGACAGGAAGCGTCCCCGGATGTGCCACACAGATAGGACAGATGTTAATATTCGGATGTGTTTCTTCCGGATCATTAAGGGAATCACAAAACATTTTTGTTTTTGTGGCCAATTCAGCATGGATTTCTAAGCCAATAGTTGGTTGCAATTTCATTGATTTCACTATAATATAAAACACTATGTTAAGCTACACCGATCTAAAACCAGGTACAGCTTTTGTACTGGAGGGTGCGCCATGGGAAGTGCGTGAGTATCGCTTTTTGCGCATGCAGCAAAGAAAGCCGGTAGTACAAACCAAGATTAAAAATCTGCTCACTGGCAAAATTGTTACGCGATCGTTTGCGCCAAGCGATAGTTTTCCCGAAGCGGAAATTGAACACAAGCCCGCAATCTTTCTTTACTACCAAGAACGCCCGCTTCGCCGAAGCGGACGAAGCGAGGCGAGCAATAAAGAGTATTGGTTTCACGCGCCAGGTGATCAAAAAAATCGTTTTATGCTTACGGAAGAATCTATCGGCGAACTCTGGCCGTATCTTAAGCCAAACACGGAAGTTAAGCTTTACGAGTGGGAAGGGAGTATAATCAACGCGAGCATACCCATCAAAATAGATTTGCTTGTCAAAGAAGCCCCACCCGGTGTAAAAGGCGATACCGCGCAAGGGGGGACAAAAGAAGTTATGTTAGAAACCGGCTTAAAAATCCAAGCGCCGCTTTTCATCAATGAAGGCGATGTCGTGCGCATAAACACCGAAACCGGCGAATATGTGGAGCGAGTAAGTAAAAGCGCTATTTAATTATTTTGAGATTTTATCCTAATTTCACGCTCTCGCCAGGATTAAGATTTTTGAGGCCCTCTTCCCTCCTCTCTTGTTTTTGTTGAGGCAGATTTTGTTTATAGGACCCGTCAGATCCGCCCCGATGGCCATCGGGGCGGGCGGGTCTAATATGCGAAAGCATTTCGCGTAGTTCGGACAAATTACGTTCCTTATATTCCTGCTTCTTGCTTATATCATGAAGTTCGCGCAGGGAAAGCGTACGCAACACATGTTCGTCCCGAGGCGAAGCCGGCGCACGCTCTTCGTGCCTGCCGGCTTCGCTCCGATGGCCATTTAAGCGAGCGGGCCCGCCCGAACGACCGGAGTCCTGCCCAACCGAGTCGTCCATGCGGGTAGGCAATCGGACGGGCCTCTCTCTTCGTCTCTCTTCTCGTCCCCTCTCTTTTTCTTCTTCCGAAACAATGGGCTGCCACCACTGGCGGATGTGTTCAGTTACCTTTGCTCGCGCGGTGCCATATTTTTTCCGCGACGACTCAATAACGTGCTCTTTATAAGAAAAAACGGGTTGAGGAATAGGCGGAAGGGTTGTCGCGCTAAACGGCCGCGAGGTAAGTCCGTCAATCATAAGCCGCACGTAAATGTGCGCGAACGGCGCGTTGACAAAATCCTGCGTCATTATCTCCGGCGCGAATTCGCGTTCAAAAACTTCGCCATCCGCCCCGCCGATGCGAAACACCACCATAGTGCCCACGTTGCCAAAAATGGCGTCGCGTACGGTTTCATCTAACTGAGTCACATACTGATGCGCGAGCGTTAAACAGAGGCCGTACTTGCGTGCCTCTGAAAGAATATTGGCAAACGAAGGGGTGGCGAAATTTTGAAATTCGTCCACATATAAATAAAAGTGGGTGCGCTCGTAAAACGGGAGATCTACGCGCGTCATCGCGGCAAGATACAATTTGGTGACAAGCATGGAACCAATCAAGGAAGAATTTTCCTCACCGATTTTTCCTTTTGAAAGATTGATAAGTAAAATCTTTTTTTCATCCATCGCGCGGCGCAAATTAATCGAGGATGTCGTCTGGCCGATAATATTGCGGATAACCGGGTTTGTGATAAGCTGGCCTATTTTGTTTTGAATGGCGGGTGTTGCCTCTGCGGTGTACTTATCAGTGTATTTAGCAAATTCTTGAGTCCAAAACGCTTTTACCACATCATCCGTCACATATTCAATAACCTTTTTGCGATAATCTTTGTCGGAAAGCATGCGGTTGATACCCAAAAGAGTGGCTTCCGGATATTCCAAAAGAGCCAACACGGTATTGCTTAAAATATATTCCATGCGCGCGGACCATACATCGG
Organism: uncultured Candidatus Saccharibacteria bacterium; assembly: GCA_964361355.1. Lineage (GTDB taxonomy): Bacteria > Patescibacteriota > Minisyncoccia > Ryanbacterales > CAYHZD01 > CAYHZD01. The sequence goes on from CAYHZX010000013.1 coordinate 4,821, forward strand.
GCCAAAGCTTTTTAAACACTCCCATAAGGCCGGCTGCGACAAGCGGGCGCTGATCTTCCCGCACGTTTTCCATGATATTAAACGCTACCGGAAATTCTTTATCGTCCGGATTAAAATAGATGACATCCTCAATGCGTTCTTTGGGAATAAAATCGAGCATGCGTTCCACAAACTCGCCGTGCGGATCAATAATACTCACCCCATGGCCCTCTTGGATGTCCTGAACGGCCATGTTGTCAAGCATGGTGGTTTTGCCGGTGCCGGTTTTCCCAATCACATAAAAATGCCGGTCGCGATCTTCTTTTTTAATACCGAACCGACGGCGCTCATTGCGAAAATTGGTTTCGGCGAAA